>JAPPGB010000090.1 GCA_028821475.1 Spirochaetaceae bacterium | reverse complement strand
GGACGGCGCGCCGTCGGCGGATGCGCCGTCCCCGGAGGTCACGACCGCGTCCGCGCCGTTCACGCCATTGGCGGCGTAGCGGTAGGAGACCCCGGTGATGCTTACCTCGCCGCGAATCGGCGGCAGCGCGGGTGCGCCGGGCCGCTCCGCCACGCCGTCCGGCGCATCCAGGACCGCAGCGACGCGCTCCCCGGATGCCGCCGCCATCGCCAGCATCGGAATCACCAGGCCGACGCGGCGGATCGGCGCGAACAACTGCGTCAGATAGGTGGTGAACGCCACCAGCTCGCCGACGGTGAGGTGGCCGTTGATCGTGAACAGGCCGCCGGCGCCGATCACGATCACCAAGCCGAAATTGGCGATCAGGTCGAGCAGCGGCGAGTTGACCGCGGTCAGCCTGGCCTGCTGCGCCGCCAGCGCGAACCAGGCGTCATTGCCGGAATCGAAGCGCTTCACCTCGTTCCGCTCCTGGGCGAACGCCTTCACCAGGCGCACCCCGCGCAGATTCTGCTCCAGCAGTCCGGTCAGGTCGCCAAGCTGCTGCTGCAACCGGGTGGACAACGGCCGTTGGCGGCGCCCGTAGTGGTAGCCGCGGTAGGCGAGCAGCGGCATGGTCGCCAGGCACAGCACGCCGAGCACCGGGTTCATGCCGATCAGGAGCACCAGCGTGCCGAGGAACAGCACCGTGGCATCGGCCACGCGCAGCACCGCGCGGCCGGTGAGGAAACGGATCCGCTCCACGTCCTGCACCGCGCGCTGCAGAAGCTGGCCCGACTCCATGCGGCTCATCAGCGACACCGACATCACGGTGAAGCGGTTGAACATCTGCTGGCGCAGGTCGGCCGCCACCCCCTGCGACACGATTTCCGTCCAGCGGCCCATCAGGAACGCCAATACGGCACGCGCCAGTGCCAGCAGCAGGAGCAGGCCAACGGCGCGCCACACCACGCCCAGTTCATGGCGCGCAATGCCGTGGTCGACGATCCAGCGCACGAGCTGTGGGATCGCCAGCAGGGTGCCGCTGGCGAGGAACATCACCACGTAGATCGCCACCACGCGGCGCCAGCGCGGCTTCAAGTACGCGAGGAAGCGAAGATTGATGCGCAACGCGGATAGTTCACGGGCGGGGCGCCCGGACGCTGCCCGCTCCGACGGGCCGGCGGGTTGATCGGATCTCTTCAGCACAGACGTAGAAAAAATTGCAGCGTATGATGCACGGACATGGACAGTGTCTCATTCTTTCGGCTGCCCTCGCAAGCGCCCGCCGGCGGCGCGAGCGGTTGATGGTGCGGTCACCCGGTCAGCCCCGCAAGCGAGAATCGATGCCGGCGCGGGACACCCTTGCACTCGGCGCCCACGGGAGGGAGACGCATGCCCGAAACCGATAGGGTCGCCGCTGCGTCACCCGGTCGCACCCGCGCCTCCATGGACGCCGAGTTGGCGCCGCTGCGCGGGCGGCGCGTCGTGGTACGCGGCGCCGGCGGCCCGCTGACAGTGTACCGTTGCGGCGCCGGCGCGCCGGTAATGTTGGCACACGGCCTCACCTCCAGCGCCCTGCAGTGGCATCCGGTGGTGCCGGCATTGGCGCGCCGTTGCGAGGTGATCGCCGTCGATGCCCGCGGTCACGGCCGCAGCGCCCTCGCCGGCGCTGCCGCACACCGGCTCCGATATTCGGCCCGCCACCACGCGGCCGACCTGGTCGCGGTTCTGGACGGCCTCGGCATCGGACGCGCATCCCTGGTCGGACAGTCGATGGGCGCCGAGAACGTCGCCTGCTGTGCCGCGCGCCATCCCGACCGGGTGGCGTGCGTGGTGCTGGAGGATCCGCCCTGGTGGCCATTGCCGTTCAGCGTGCGCCGGGCGATGCGCCGCGAGTGGCACGACCAGTTGCTGGCGGAGCAGCGGTTGCCCGATGCGGAGCTGCGTGCGCAACTCGCCGGACCCCGGCGCGGATTCCCGCCGGCGCTGACCGAGGAACTCATGGCGGACCGCCGCCGTCTCTCGCCGGCGGTGCTGGAGTGGCTGGTGGACCGGGAGCACTGGAGCCGTTTCGTGCCCGATCTCGCCGCCCCCACCCTGCTGCTGACCGGCGACGTGGCCGCGGGCGCGATCGTCAGCCCGCTGGTGGCGCGGCAGGTACAGGCGCGCAACGCCATGGCCGGCAACCCGTGCCGCGTTCAGGTGCGCCACGTGGCGGGGGCCGGGCACGGCATCCACAGCGATCGCCCGCACGAATTTCTGGCCGCCGTGATGCCATTTCTGGCGGCGCACGCCGCCCGCTGAGATCGCCGGTGGAGCAGTGGCGCAAGAACCTCTACCTGGCCTGGTTCGCGCAGATCCTGACCCTCACCGGCTTCGGCTTCATCTTGCCGTTCGTCCCGTTGTTCATGAGCGAACTGGGGGTGAGCGATCCAAGCTCCCTGAAGCTGTGGGTGGGCGTGACGGCTGCCGTCCCGGGAGTGGGGATGGCGCTCGCGGCGCCGTTCTGGGGAATGATCTCCGACCGCTTCGGGCGCAAGGTCATGATCGTGCGCGCCCTCGCCTCGACCATCATCCTGGCAATCACGCTGGCATTCGCGCGTTCGGTGGAGATGGTGTTCCTGATCCGGGCACTGCAGGGGTTCTTCTCCGGATCGGTTACCGCCGCCGCCACCCTGGTCGCCGCGGGCACACCGAACGCCCACCTCACGCGGGCGCTGGGATTCCTCGGCTCCGCCACCTTCATCGGCCACAGCCTGGGGCCGCTGCTCGGTGGCATCTCCGCCGACCTGTTCGGCTTTCGCGCGTCGTTCTTCGTCGGTGCCGGGGTTGTGGCGGTCGGAATGGTCGTGGTGGTGCTGTTTCTCGAAGAGCCCGGTGAGGAGCGCTCGGCATGGCGCCGGCGCACGACAGACGCGTCGGCCGCGTCCCGCGGCTCGATACGCGACCTGCTCACCCTGCCCTTTCTTGTGCTGTTCTTCGTGCTGTTCCTGTTGCGCTTTGCCCGTGCCCAGCCGATGGCGTTCCTGCCGCTGTACGTCGCCGAGCTGCGCGGCAACATCGGCGGTTCCGGCGATGCCGCCGTCACTGGACTGATCATCGCGGGGTCGGCGGCGATGGCCGCCCTGTCCGGCATCACGCTGGCACGCCTCGGAGACCGCGTCAACAAGCTATGGCTGATTGCCGTCTGCTCGGGGGTGGGCGCGGCGCTGGCGCTGCCCACCTTCTTCGCACCCGGAGTGCTGTTCTTCGCCCTGTTTTTTACGATCAGCGGATTCGCTTTCGGTGGGGTGCAACCGTTCGCGCAGGCCTACCTGTCGGCACACAGCGCACGCGCGCAGCGCGGGATGCTGTTCGGACTGCAGACGCTGGTGGGCGGGCTCGGCTTCGGGCTCGGACCGCTGGTGGCAAGCTGGATCTCGATCCAGGCAAGCACGCGACACGTGTTTCTTGCCTACACCCTGGCATTCGCGGCCATCGCGGTGTTGATGCTGGCCGCGCGCCTGCTCGGACGCCGCTTTACCCGTTACCTGCCGGCACGACCACCGGCCGTGGCCGGCGCGCCGGCGGGAGCGGTCAGGGAGAACCGGCGGCGCCCGCCACGACGAGAAGTCGAATGAAGATCACCGCCGTCGAGACGCTGCTGGTGGATCGCTACCTGTACGTGCAGGTGCATACCGACGCCTGCACAGCGACGGCTCGGTGATGGATCAGTAACTCAGGAGCGAGCTTCGGACGGCTTGCCCTCGCCGGGGCGGAATGCCTTGACCACGTCGGGATTCACCTCCAGGCGCGGGCCGCCGACCAGGTCGACGCAGTAGGGAATGGCGGGGAACACCGCGTCCAGACACTGGCGGATGGCGCGCGGGCGCCCGGGCAGGTTCACGATCAGGGTAGCGCCGCGCACGCCGGCGGTCTGCCGCGACAGGATGGCGGTCGGCACGTACTGCAGGCTGACTTGGCGCATCAACTCGCCGAACCCGGGCAGCATCTTCTCGCACGCATCCTCGGTGGCCTCCGGGGTGACGTCGCGCACCGCCGGGCCGGTGCCGCCGGTGGTGACGATCAGGCAGCAGCCCTTGTCGTCGGCCATTTCGATCATGGCCGCGGTGAGCTGATCGCGCTCGTCGGGAATGACCCGGTACTCGCTGCTCCACGGAGACAGCAGGTACTCGCCGAGCGCGGCGACCACGGCCTTGCCCGGCGTGTCCTCGTAGATGCCGGCGGCGGCGCGGTCGGAAACGTTGATGATGCCGATGCGCGCCTCGGTGGACCCGGCCATCAGGTCACGTCGCGGAGCTCCAGCCCCTCGTCGCGCAGGTAGTTCATCAGGCCCTTGCGGTCCACGGTACGCAGGGCGCGCGCCGACAGCCGCAGGGTAACGGTGCGGCCCTCCTCCGGGAGGTAGATGCGCTTGCGCTGCAGGTTGGGCCGCTGCACCCGCCGCGTCTTGTTGTGCGCCTTGGACACGTTGTTCCCGGCCATCGGCCTCTTGCCGGTGATCTTACAGACTCGTGACATGCAAATTGCTCCGGTGCTGGAATATGCAACATTCCCGCGCCGCCGCCAAGCGCTACCGCGCGGTTTCCTCACCGGCCACCGTCGACACGGGCACCCACGGACCGCCACCGACCGATGCTTGCTTGTTACGACTTCATCTGACTCCGTATATGTTACGACTTCATCTGACTCCGTATACTTGAGCGTGGCCCGCGCTACGGACGCTAGCCATCCTCGGATGCGTGCCCAACAGATTGGCGGCAGCACCACGAGGAGAATGTGATACGTTCGGCGTGCGGCGTAGCGCCAGGGGCTGTCAGCCTGATGCACGGCCGCTGAGGCGTCCGATACTGTGCCACAGGGGTACAGACGACACGTCAACCGCAATTGCTGGAGGTGCGGAGATGAATTCTGGTGCCGCCCAATTCCTGGAGGGTGAGGAGGCCGTTGACGATATCGATGAGTCCCGAGAGGTAATTCCGTACGTCTACTCAATCACGGCCTACGGTGCCGACTACCCGGTCGACTCCCTGGTTAAGCGAATCGACTCCGGCGACATCGTAGTTCCTCGCTTCAGTTGGCTAGACGACGCCTCCGAGATCACCGGCTTCCAACGTGAGTATGTGTGGCCACGCCCGAAATCGGATCGGTTTGTCGAATCTCTTCTACTTGGATTACCAGTCCCGGGAATCTTCCTGGTCAAGGAGCCATCCGGTCGCTTCCTGGTGCTCGATGGACATCAGCGTCTGCGCACCCTGCAGTCGTTCTACAGTGGTGAGATTCACGGCAAGGTGTACCGGCTGGACAACGTCGAGGCGCGCTTCCAGAAGAAGCGCTACGAGGATCTCGACGTGGAGGACCGACGACGATTGGATGACAGCATCATCCACGCTACCGTGATTCGGCAGGATGAGCCAACCGAGGATCAAAGTAGCGTCTACATGATTTTCGAAAGACTCAACACTGGCGGTGTGAATCTTCAGCCACAGGAAATCAGGGTGGCGCTCTACCACGGCGAACTGGTTCGCGTACTCCGACAGCTCAATGAGCTGCCTGCCTGGAGGAATCTATACGGCAAGCGGTCGATTCGCCTCAAGGACATGGAACTCATTCTGAGGTTTTTTGCCTTCTATTACCGTGCATCCCACTACAAGAGCCCGATGAAAGAGTTTCTGAACACGTACATGGCAAGCAACAAGGACTTGGCATGTCAGAGCAAGGATGAGCTGGTGCGGATCTTTAGCGATACCGTTACGCTTCTTTACCGAGCCGTCGGCCATGGCGCCTTGCGTCCGCTCCGGGCAGTGAACGCGGCGGTTGCCGACTCGGTAATGACAGGACTTGCTCGCCGGATCACAAGGGCGCCGATCCACGATACGTCGCAAGTGTCCCAGAGGTACGATGCATTGTTGAAGGACCATGACTACCAGCGAGCGATCGCCGACCGCACCTCACATGAATCCAACGTCGGCATACGGATCAACGCAGCAACAGCAGCTTTCGCAAACGTGGAATGACCGGACGAGCGGAGGTTGCCAGACAACGCCGGCAACTCGATACGACGTTCGCGCGTGCACGAGATCTGCATGCTGACGTCGAGCTTCTATCTGACTTGGCGCGGTATCTCTGTGTCCTGGTATCCGGTTATGTAGAACAGACAACGATTGAGTTGCTAATTGAGTACGCGAGGACTCATTCGGATCCGCGTATCCAGCGTCACGTTGAGCGCGGCGTTCGTCAGGTTACCAATCTCAATTCGCAGCGGCTCATTGACGTAGTCGGCACTATGGACCCAGCGTGGCGAAGCGAGTTGGAGGACTTCATCGTCGACGAGTACAAGGACGCACTGGACGGGATCGTCGCTCTTCGCAATAGTGTTGCGCATGGCCGCTACGTCGGCGTTACGCTGTCGCGCGCGACTGACTACTACACGCGCGTGAAGAAGATCATCGACAGGGTAGCCGATTTGGTCATTCCGTAAGCGAGGTGCGCGCCGCGAGGTGCGCGCGCACGTTGTCGAGCACCTGATCGATATTGGTAGCTTGCCGGGCGCCGGCGGTGGCCAGAGTGGGCTTGCCACCGCCGCCCCCACCTGCCCTGGCCGCCGCCTCCTTGGCCAGGACGGCCGCGGAAATGCCACCGTCCCGGCTGGCCAGATCGGCGCTTACTGCGCAGGCGATTGCCAATCTGCCGCCCCGGGTGGATGCCAGGAACGCCACGGTACCGGACGCTTTGCTAGCCAGCCGTTCGGCCAGGTTCTTGAGCGCGGCCGGCGGCTGGTCCTCGAAGGTACGCAGGATCAGGCGCACGCCGCCGACCTCCTCTGCCTCGGCGGCCAGGACGCGCGCCTGCTGGGCGCTCTGCTCGGCCTCCAGCGCCTTGACGCGCTTTTCCAGTTGGCGGGCGTGCCGGACCAGTTCCTCGGTGCGCTGCGCGGCCTCGCCGGTGCCGCCGCCGAGCAGCGCGCTCACCTGCTGCAGGGCGCTGCGCTGCTCCTGCATCACCTGCACGGCTGCGCCGCCGGTGCGCGCCTCGATGCGGCGCACGCCGCTGGCGATGCTTCCCTCGGAGGTAATCACGAACTGCCCTATCTGTCCGGTGCGGCGCACGTGGCAGCCGCCGCACAGCTCAAGGCTCACCGGCTGCCCGGCGCCGCCGATGCGCACCACGCGCACTTCATCGCCATATTTCTCGCCGAACAGCGCCATGGCGCCGAGGCGCTGCGCGTCGTCGAAGGCGGTGGTGAAGTAGTCCACCTCGTGGTCGCCGCACACCACGCCGTTGACGATGCGCTCGAGCTCGCCGAGCTGCTCAGGCTCGACGCGCTGCCAGTGGGTAAAGTCGAAGCGCAGGTGGTCCGGCGCCACCAGCGAGCCCGCCTGGTGCACATGGTCGCCAAGGGTGCGGCGCAGCGCCATGTGCAGGAGGTGGGTGGCGGTGTGGTTGGAGGTGGTAGGCCCGCGCCGGGCGGCGTCGACCGTGGCGCTGACCGGCCCGCTCCAGTCCGCGCTCGCGAGGCCGTCGGCGGTCCCGCCCCCGGGCAGCGGGCAGCGGCAGAT
Organism: Spirochaetaceae bacterium; assembly: GCA_028821475.1. GTDB lineage: Bacteria > Spirochaetota > Spirochaetia > SZUA-6 > Bin103 > Bin103. The sequence goes on along the minus strand of JAPPGB010000090.1, from coordinate 75,908 downwards.
GCTCAGGTCGCCGTCGCGCTGCGTATCCGCCACGGTCAGGGCCAGCGCGCCATCCCCCTCACCGACGGTGATGGTGCCGCGGTCACCCACTTGGCCGCCGGCCTCGGCATAGAACGGCGTCTCGGCCAACACCACGTGGCAGAGGCCGTCCTTGAGCGCCCACTTGTGCACCCGCGTGGTCACCTCGAGCCGCTCGTAGCCGACGAACCGCTGTGCCTCCAGCGGGTGCACCGGCACCCACTCGGAGGCCTCCACGCCGCCGGCGGCGAACTTGCCGGCGCGCCGCGCACGCTCGCGCTGCTCCTCCATGGCGGTTTCGAAGCCGGCCTCGTCCACCCCCAGGCCGCGCTCCTCGGCCAGCACACGGGTCAGGTCGAGCGGAAACCCGTAGGTGTCGTACAGGCGGAATGCCTGGTCGCCGGGCACCGCGTCCTTGCCGTCCGCCTCGGCCTGGCCTGCGATGCCGGCGAAGATCTCCAGTCCGCGCCCGAGGGTGCGCCCGAAACTGGCCTCCTCGGCCTTGATCACCTCGGCGATGTAGTCGGCCCGCGCCGCCACCTCCGGGAACTCGGCGGCGTGCATCTCGGCCACGGTCGCCACCAGCCGATGCACGAACGGCTCGGTCATGTCCAGCAGGCGGCCGTAGCGGGCGGCGCGGCGCAGCAGGCGGCGCAGCACGTAGCCCCTGCCCTCGTTGGAGGGCAGCGCGCCGTCGGCAATCGAAAAGCTCAGCATGCGCACGTGGTCGGCCACCACCCGGAACGCCACCTGCCGCTCGCCCTCGGCGGTGGCGTAGCGCTGCCCGGCCAGCTCGCCGATCCGCTCCATCAGCGGCATGAACACGTCGGTGCCGTAGTTGTCGGTGCCCTGCAGCACGGCGACGATGCGCTCGAAGCCCATGCCGGTATCCACGTGCTGCGCCGGCAGCGGCTCCAGCACGCCGCTCGCGGTGCGGTTGAACTGGATGAACACCAGGTTCCAGATCTCCATCACGCGCGCGTCATCGGCGTTCACCAAGCCGCCGCCGGAGCCGTCCGGCGTCAGGTCCACGTGAATCTCCGAGTTGGGCCCGCACGGGCCGGTGTCCGCCATCTCCCAGAAGTTGTCCTTCTTGCCGAAGCGCAGGACGTGACTCGGGTTGATGTCCGTCGCACTGCGCCACAGCCGCTCCGCCTCGTTGTCGGCGGGCAGGCCGTCGCCCTCGTCGCCGGCGAACACGGTGGCGTACAGACGCTCCTTGGGCAGGCTCCACACGCGGGTGAGCAGGTCCCACGCCCAGGCGATCGCCTCCGCCTTGAAGTAGTCGCCGAACGACCAGTTGCCGAGCATCTCGAAGTAGGTGTGGTGGTAGGTGTCGCGGCCCACCTCCTCCAGGTCGTTGTGCTTGCCGCTCACGCGGATGCACTTCTGGGTGTCCACGGCGCGCCGGTACGGGCGGGTACCGGTTTCCAGGAACACGTCCTTGAACTGGTTCATGCCGGCATTGGTGAACAGCAGCGTGGGGTCGTCGGCCGGCACCACCGGCGCGCTCGGCACCAGCGCGTGGTCGCGCTCCACGAAGTAGTCGAAGAAGTCCTGGCGGATCTGGCGCGCGGTCTTGTCGGTCTTGGTGAACATCGCTCTCAACGGGCGCCACCCTACCAGATTGGCGCGCTCCGTTTCACCCGGCCGGTGCGCCGGGCGCCGGGCGCCGGGCGCCGGCGGGCTTTTCGTGGCCGCGCCGTCCGGTGCAGGATGGTGCCATGCTGCGGCTCGGACTGGTTGCGATAATGGGGGTCGTGGCCGGCGTGCTGGCGTTCAACCTCCCCGGCCTGGAAGTCGAGCTGTTCGGCGAGCCGAGCCGCGGACTGTTCGTATTCTACTCGGCCGCCGTGCCGGTGGCCCTGCTGATGCTCACCTCGTGGCTGGAGGAGAGCGGCCCGATCAGCCAACTGCTGGCTACCGGAGCCACCATCGGAGCGGGCGCCGCGGTAGCGATCCGGCTCGCCATTGAGCTGTTCAGCAGCGCGCCGGCCATCACCTACCCGTTCTTCGGGGTGTTGTTCGCGGACACCCTGGCCGACGAACGCGGCTGGCTCGCCATCAACGCGCTGGTGGCCGCGGTGGCGGCGATCGCCGCCTTCACCAGCGCCGGCGAGGACACCCCCGGCGCCCCCGACTGACCGGGAGCGGCGTGCCGGAGGCGGCACCCGCCGGCACTGCCGCGGGCAGTCGGCGCCGGCTGGAACTGGACATCCGGCGGACCGGCGCGCGCTGCGGGCACGTCTCGGGGGCCGGCCGCTACAAGACGGCAGTTGGCAGTTCGTGGCGAAACTCCGGCTGCATTCGAGCGGCGATCCGTCCCGGCCGGCCGCTCTCGGTGCGACGCCGGGTTCCGCCGCGGCCCGCTATCCCGGGTATCCGCCGCCGCCGGTTTCGGCGGTGCCGCGCTCGGCGGCGACGCGGGCGGCGTAGTCGTCGGCGCGCAGCGTGGCCAGCGGGTCGGGCGGCAGGTCCCGCTCGCGCCGGACCTGCGCCAGCAGCGGTCGCACGTCGGTTTCGAACGCGTCCACGTACACCCGGTGCGCGCCGAGCACGTCGCCGGCCGCCTGCCGCTCGCGCAGCAGCGGGTAGTCGACGATCAGCGCCTTGGCATAGGCGGACTGGCAGTTGAGCACGCTGACCAGCATCGCCTCCAGCTTGGGCTCAATGTTGTGGCTCTGGTCGATCATGTAGGCCACGTTCGCCGCCGCGTCGCCGGCGCTGACCAGCTCGCAGAAGATCTCGAACAGTTCGAACGGGTTGCCGCTGCCGACGATCAGGTCGTCGTCCGCGTAGCGGCGCGAGTTGAAGTGGAAGCCGCCGAGCCGGCCCTCGGCAAGCAGGTAGCTGACGATATGAGCGATGTTGGTGGACAGCGCGTGATGGCCGGTGTCGACCAGCACCTCGGCCCGCGGACCGAGCTTGAGGGCGGTGGCGTAGGCGATGCCCCAGTCGGCCAGGTCGGTGTGATAGAAACCGGGCTCGAAGAACTTGTACTCGATCAACATGCGCGCGCCGTCCGGCAGGTGGGCGTAGACCTCCGCCAGGGCCCGCTCCAGCCGCGCCTTGCGGTCGCTCATGCTGTCCTGGCCGGCATAGTTGGTGCCGTCGGCGAGCCACACGCTGAGCAGGCCGCTGCCGGTCGCCTGCATCACCGCGCAGCAGTCGACCATGTGCGCCACCGCGCGCTCGCGCACGGCCGCCCGCGGATGACACACGCTGCCGAGCTGGTAGCTCTCGTCCTGGAACACGTTGGGATTGATCGCTCCGATGCCGACGCCGCGCTCGTGCGCGTACTGCCCGAGCGCGGGCCAGTCGTCCACCCGGTCCCACGGAATGTGCAGCGCCACGGTAGGCGCCGCCCCGGTAAGGCGGTGGACGTAGGCGGCATCGTCGAGCTTCTCGTAGACATTGCGCGGCGCTCCCGGCCACGGGAACACCTTGAACCGGGTGCCGCTGTTGCCGTAGCCCCAGGAGGGCGTCTCGATCGCCTGCGCCGCGAGCCTCTCCTTGACCGCATCCACGTCCACGCCGGAGGCGGCGAGGTCGTCCGCCAGCCGCTGATATGCATCCATGGGATCAGCATGCAGAAAGTGCCCCCGCCGCGTCCACGCCATTCGCCGCACGCACGCCGCCACAGCCCGGCCACCCCACGCGTCGCCGCCGCGCCATGCCCTGCCATGCGCGCGCGACCGGCCCCCGCGCACCTCCGCCTGCCCGCGCAGCGCTTGACGCGCCGCCCTCCCCCTGCCCACCCCGCCCACGCCGCGCTTGACGGCGGCGGCCAGCACCGGCTACGCAACGGGGCATGGGTCAGATACAACGCTTCGGCATGGTGATCGGCATCAGGCCGGAGAAGCTCGCCGAGTACCAGGGCCTGCACGCCGACGACCACCCCGGCGTGCGCGACCTGCTCGCCGCCGCGCACATGCGCAACTTCTCCATCTACCTGCAGCAGTTCCCGGACGGCAGCCACTACCTGTTCGGCTACTACGAGTACGACGGCGACGACTACGACGCCGACATGGCGCGCCTGGCCGCCGAGCCGCGCAACCAGGAGTGGCTGGCCACCTGCGGCCCGATGCAGATCCCGTTCCCCGGCGAACCCACCTGGAAGCAGATGCAACGCGTCTACTACCAAGCCTGAGTCGATCCTGACCCAGGACCGCGCCCGACACGCCCGGCGCGCGGACTCGACATTTTCGGCGGGGCGTATCAAAGTGCCGGTCGCCGTGCAACGTAAGCATATCCAGGACGCGTTCTTCATCGTGCTGCTGGTCGCGCTCAGCGCGGCGTTCATCCGCCTGCTGGTGCCGCTGCTGGTGGCGGTCGTGATCGCCGTGATCCTGGCGCTGGTGCTGCGCCACCCGGTGAGCTGGCTGACCCGCCACGGCATGAAGCGCGGCAAGGCCACCGTGCTGATCATCCTCGGCCTGGTGGTGATCGGCTCGGGGCCGGTAGCGCTGCTGACCAGCCTGGTCATCGCCGAGGTGGAGGAGGGAGCACACGTCATACGCACCGAGTGGCCGCGCCTGCTCTCCTGGGTACAGAGCAAGCTGCCCGGCGTGCGGGCGCTGATGGCGGAGTACCAGATCGAGGAACGCATCTCGGCGCTGATCGGCGACGCCGCCGCGCAGGCGTTGAGCGCGTCGCGCGCCGCCCTGCAGAGCGCCGCCGGCATCGCGCTGCGCGGCGTGGTGGTGATCTACCTGGTGATCTACCTGCTCATCGACGGCGAAGAGCTGATGAAGTACATCTACCGCCTGCTGCCGCTCGACCGCGCCCACGCCCGCGAGCTGCTGCAGCGCGCCGCCAACACGCTGGACGCCACCGTGCTCGGCACCCTGTTCATCGGCGTCATCGAGGGCACCTTCGGCGCGGTGCTGTTCGCGGCGTTCGGCTTCCCGTCGCCCACGCTGTGGGGCTTGGTCATGGTGATCATGTCGGTGCTCCCGCTGCTCGGCATCAACGTCATCATCGTGCCGGCCGGCATCATCGCCATCGTGCTCGGCGACGTGGGGCGCGGCATCGGGCTGATCGCGGTCGGCGTTGCCGGCACCGTGGTGAGCCAGAACCTGATTCGGCCCAAGCTGGTGGGCGACCGCGCCGGCCTGCACCCGGCCCTCGTGCTGGTGTCGACCCTCGGCGGCCTGGTGTCGCTGGGCCTGATCGGCTTCATCGTCGGGCCGGTCATCGCCACCCTGGCGATGATCCTGTGGGAGCAGCTCGCGGTACGCCGCGCGGACCCCAACGGCGGTGCGGCCGGCGAAGACGCATCGGACGATGCAGCCCCGGCCGGCGGCGCTCCGAAGCCCCCGTAGCGGGCGGCAATCGCGTCGCCGCCCGCGTTCGGCCCGGCCGCCGGTTACGGGTTGAGCGCCAACAGCTCGTCCACCACGAACAGCCCGTCCTTGCGGATCAGGCGATCGTCGAACCAAATCTCGCCGCCGCCGAACTCGGGCCGCTGAATCACCACCAGGTCCCAGTGCACCTCGGAGCGGTTGCCGTTGTCGGCCTCCTCGTACGCCTGGCCCGGAGTGAAGTGAAACGATCCGGCGATCTTCTCGTCGAACAGCGTATCCAGCATCGGCTGCATGATGCGCGGGTTGAAGCCGAGCGAAAACTCGCCCACGTAACGCGCGCCCTCGTCGGTGTCCAGGATCCGGTTCAGGTCGTCGCGGTGGTTGGCGTCCGCCTCCACGATCCGGCCCGCTTCGAACCGCAGGCGGATGCCGTCGAACACCATGCCGCGGTTCAGGCTGGGGGTGTTGATCGCCAGCGTGCCGTGCACCGAGTCGCGCACCGGACTGGTGAACATCTCGCCGTCGGGAATGTTGCGCTCGCCCGAGCAGCCCACCACCGGGATGCCCCGAATGGAGAAGCTCAGGTCGGTTCCCGGCCCCACGATGCGCACCCGGTCGGTGCGTTCCATCAACTCGCGCAGCGGCTCCATGGAGCGCGCCATCGCCGGGTAGTCGACCGTGCACACGTCGAAGTAGAAGTCCTCGAACGCGTCGCTGCTCATCTGCGCCTGTTGCGCCATCGACGGCGTCGGCCAGCGCAGCACCACCCAGCGCGTGTTCCTGATCCGCAGCGAGGTGTGCACGGCGTGCCAAACGTGGCGCGAGTAGTGCGCGTACCGGTCGTGCGGCACGTCGCCGAGCTCGGTGCTGTTGTGGCTGCCGCGCAGGCCGACGTAGCACTGCACCTGCTCCATCTGGCGCCGCTCGACGCTGCCCCACACCGCCATCTGTTCCTCGGTGGCGTTGCGGTACAGCGCGCGCAGCACGCGGTTGCTCTTGGTCATGCACAGGGGATGGCCGCCGGCGGCGGCGACCGTGTCGATGAGCACCACGAGAAACCGCTCCGGCATGTCGAAAGCCTCGATGAGCACCTTGTCGCCCGCGGTCACCCGGCAGGCATGGTGCACGATGACGTCGGCGAGACGCTGATAACGGGGATCGGCCATGCGCCGATGGTACACCCGATGCGGCGGCGGTATCGACTTGAATCGGCAAACGTGGTTAGATCAGCGCCGAGTGAGGCGTCGTGGGCAAGCTGGCAGTTCTCGAATCAAACGTCCTGGTCCTCAACAGCGGCTACACCGCAATCCGCATCACTAGCGCCCGCCGCGCGTTCATCCTGCTCATCCGCGAGGCCGCCGAGGTCGTCACCACGGACGACGGGCAGTTCCGGACCTTCGACCTGGCGGCGTGGATCCTGTGGTCGGACCTGGTGCGTGCCAACAGGTCGCCGCGGCACGGCAACGGCCACGAGCCGCCCGACTGGGTGCGCACGCCGCGCCTGGCGATTGCCGTGCCGCGCGTGATCCGCCTGCTGCACTACACCGGCCGCCCGCAGCGCGAGGTGCGGCTGACGCGGCGCAACATCCACGCCCGCGATCTGTTCCGCTGCCACTACTGCGGCAAGCGGTTCACCACCCGCGACCTGACCGTGGACCACATCGTGCCGCGCTCCCAGGGCGGGCGCGACACCTGGGACAACCTGGTCAGCGCCTGCGTGCCGTGCAATTCCCGCAAGGGCGGCCGTACCCCGCAGGGCGCCAACATGCGCCTGCGACGCAAGCCCACCAAGCCGCGCACCAACCCGACCGTCACCGAACGCTTGCAGAATCCCAAGTACCGCCTGTGGCGCGCGTTCGTCGACGAGTCCTCCCCCTACCTGGCCAGTGGCTCCTGAACCGGCGCGAACCCGTGCTCATGACACCGCGGCGGTGTCGCCCGCGGAGTTCGGATGGCTGCCCCACACGTTCTCGTACGGCCGGCACTACCGCTCGCATGCACGGAACTGCTGCACGGCTCAGGTCTCAACGACTCAACGACGGAAAGTCATCGGTACTGAAGACCGTGCTCACCGGAACCTGGAACGTGCGCCGGAGACTCTCGACGCCTCCCTGCTTCCTGTCCACCAATCCGACGATGCCGACGATCTCGTTTCCAATCTCCCTGAGCCGTTCGCATGCCAGGGATGTCGATCGCCCCGTGGTGATTACATCCTCGACAACCATCACCTTCGTCCCCGGAGGCTGCTCATTCTCCACGAAGGTCCTGGTTCCATGCTCCTTGCGGTCCTTTCGCACGACGCAGCCTGCGATCATCCCATGGTTCTGCTGCGCGGCAAGTTGGATGGTCGCCGCCACCAGGAAGTCGGCGCCGATCGACAATCCCCCTATCGCGTCCGGAGCTGTCGGAAGCTGGTCTGCGGCCGCGAGAAACTGATGCGCGATCAGGTTGAGCGCATCACCCCTGAGCACGGCGCGCTTGCAGTCGAAGTAGAAATCCGACCTCGCGCCGGTGCTCAGCACGAACTCCTTGCCGCGGAGCAGGCACACCGATTCCACGAGCACCCGTAGTCTCTCTCGGGAACTAGCGTCGCACAGCGGGTGTTCCAGAACGACCCGGTCGCCCGGTACTACTCCTGGCATGGAAGCCCTCCTCGGCTTGCGAAGCCGTCACGCTGAAGAGTGCAGGTCACAAGCCAATAAATATTTATCATACAAGGTTTTGAACGTCTACATAGGACCCGGCTACAGCGCAACGATGTCGGACGCCGCAGCCTACCGGACGCATCTCGGCAACACTACGCGAGATCGGCCCATGCGGCAACAACGCGATGAACAGCGAATGGTACCGATGGCTGACGGCCGCATTTGCCGGCGGTGCCGTGTGCGTGCATTCGCTACCGGCGAGGCGGAGCAGAGCGCCTCCGCCGGGTCCGGCGCGACGATGAGCGGGCAGTTCGCGAGGCCCCCATGCTGGCCGCCCCGGCGTCCGCGTCGGCGAGTTGCCGCCGGTCGAACAGCGCGTCCCGTTCGATCCGGTGGTGCAGGAGATGCTCTCCGACGGCGTCGGCCTGCTTGCGAGTCTGTCGGTGGCGGTGATTCAGGGGCCGGGGGTGGCGGGGCGGGGCAGGCGGAGGCAGGCGGGCTTGCATGTATCTACAAAACGTAGTTATAGTGAGGTTGTGACTCATGTTCGAGTGGGATCCCGGCAAGAACCAAACCAACATAAAGAAGCACGGGGTTTCCTTCGAGACCGCCCAACGCATCTTCGATGGCCCCGTAGTGTCTGGAGCCGACACCCGCGAGGATTACGGAGAGGACCGATTTGTCGGCATCGGCGGCGCCGCGGGCGCTGTCCTTGCCGTCGTCTATACATACCGGGGAGAGAACACTCGGCTGATCTCCGCCCGGCCGGCGACTCGAACAGAAAGGGAGAAGTACGATGAACAGATACGATGAACCGCTCACACCCGACCAGATTGCCGCCATTGAGGACAAGGATATCGACTTCAGCGATATCCCTGAACTGGACGAGGATTTTTGGCGGAACGCGAAGCTGGTAGAGCCCGACCGCACCGAGCAAATCACCTTACGCGTGAAGAGTTCAGTGTTGACCTACTTCAAAGCCCCGGGGAAGGGCTACCAGACACGAATCAACCGAGTCCTCGAGAGTTACGTGCGGACATCGCAGTCGCGAGCCAAGTGAGGAACTCCAGGAGACACAAAGGCCCTGGGCGGCGGAGGAAGCGATAGTAGATTCTCAGGTGGTCCGGGCGCCGAGCGCCGCGGAGATTGCTGGGATTGGCGACTTGATGCTCAGACCAAGAACAGAGGCTGTTGAAAGTAGGCCGGATCGGCAGCAAGGAGCGTCGAGAGTGGCTGTGGGCCGAGCACGACCCGGAGCAGGCCGCGCCGACGAGTCCATGCTGCAGGGGTGACAGTAACGCAGTGATGCAGCTTGCTCGCGGCCGTTGACGGTTTTCGTAGGTCTGGTATCATGCCGGATAGGAGAGGAACGTGGCGAAGATTGCGATGACGTGCCGATGGCTGGCGGCCGGCGTGTTGCTGGCGGTGCCGGTGCTTGCGTTCGCGACCGGCGAGGCGGAGCAGAGCGCTTCCGCAGGGGCGGGTGCGGCGATGAGCGGGCGGTTCAGCGAGGCGCCGATGCTGGCGGCGCGGGTCGCCGCGGGCGAGTTGCCGCCGGTCGAGGAGCGCATCCCGTTCGATCCGGTGGTGCAGGAGATGCTCGCCGACGGCGTCGGCCGGTACGGGGGCACGCTGCGGGTATCGGAGGCGGTCGGCTTCATGAACCAGCGCGGCGGCGAAATGACCACCCAGATGCTCGACATCTACCTGCTGACCATGCACCAGGAGACGCTGGAGATCGTGCCCAACATCGCCGCCGGCTACGCGGTGTCGGACGACGGGCTCACCGTCACCCTGGAGTTGCGTCCCGGCACCAGGTGGTCCAACGGCGACCCGTTCATCGTCGACGACCTGATGTTCGTGATGGAAGACATGAAGTGGGACGACCGCGTCGATCCCGGCTGGCGCGCCGGCGAGACGCCCACCACCGCGGTCAGCATCACCAAGATCGACGACCACGCCATGCAGTTCCACATGTCGCAGATCGACTACGTGGTCATTCCCGGCTGGACCACCTGGAAGGGCGGCAACTACGTGCAGTACGCGCCGAGCAACTATCTCAAGAAGTGGCACATCCGCTACAACGAGGACGCCCAGAAACTGGCCGAGGAGGAGGGCTACGACACCTGGGCCGAGGCGCTGGTGGCGCACTGGGACATTATCCGCGGCGTCGGCCTGGAAACTCCCACCATGATGCCGTGGATCGCGAAGGAGATCAGCGCCCAGGTTGAGCACTGGGAGCGCAATCCCTACTTCTGGAAGGTCGATCCCGAGGGCCAGCAACTGCCCTACATCGACGGCATCCTCACCACCCCGAGCGCCGACACCGAGGTGTTCAACCTGAAAGCGATTGCTGGCGAGGTGGACTGGGCCATCACCATGACCAACTTCGCCTCCCTGCCCGACTACAAGGAGAACGAGGAGCGCGGCAACTACACCATCTCCCTGATTCCCGGCGTCGACGTGGGCCGCGCGTTCGGCTTCAACCCCACCTACAAGGAGGACAACTACCGCGCGCTGTTCAACGACGTGCGCTTCCGCCGCGCCATGTCGCTGGCGCTGGACCGCGACGAGTTGAACGAGGTGTACTTCCTGGGGCTTGGCCGGCCCACCGCGGCCACCATCCATTCCACCGCGCGCTTCTACAAGCCCCAGTGGCAGTGGCTGTGGGCCGAGCACGACCCCGAGCAGGCAGGCAGCCTGCTCGACGAGGTGGGCCTGAGCGGGCGCGACCGCGACGGCTTTCGCACCTTCCCGGACGGCTCCAACCTCACCATCCAGGTCGCCGCGCGCACCGGCGGCCCGGTAGACATCAGCAAGCTGTTCGAGCTGGAGATCGCACAGTGGGCGGAGGTCGACCTGCGCGTGGTGCCGCGGCTGGTGGACGACGCCGCCTGGGGCGAAAACATCGCCGCCGACGAGTTCATGCTGCAGCCGGGCGGCATCGACGCCATCACCGAGTTCTGGAACTGGATCAACGACGGCCCCGGCTCCGGCGGCGTCGGCCTGCACGGCGACTTCAACATGACCGGCAGCTACGACGAGTGGGAGCAGGCGCGCCGCCTGATCGAGCGCGGCGAACGCAAGCTGTCCGACTACGGCGGCGAGTTGCCGGGCACCGAGCCGCCGGCGGAGTGGAAGCGCTACTTCGACTGGCAGCGCCAGTTCCGCCTCTCGGAGTTCGGCTCCGGCGAGTGGTTCGAGCTGGCCCAGAAGATGTTCGACTTCACCGGCGACAACGTGTTCGTCATCGGCACCGTCGGCGAGGCCCCGGCCGTGCTGCTGACCAACAACGACCTGCGCAACGTACCCACCGAGTTCCCGGTCTCCAACACCGACTGGAAAGGCAACCTGATGTACTGGGCCGACCAACTCTGGTTCGACCGCTGACAAGCGGGTCGTCGTTCCTTGAAGTCGAGACTTGAGTGATTCTGTCGGGCTACCCCGCGCTCCAAGCAACGAGAGGATTCGTGAATCTGGATGAATTTCGACAACAATACGAACTACGTAAGTCAGCAAGGCCAATCGATTCCTACCAAGCCACGAGAGTCGGCATAGAGAGTGGCCTGAGAACTTTAGAAGTAGCTCCGGTGTCCGAAGCGGTGTTCGGTCGCCCTCCGAAACATACGGATGATCTTGGATGCAACACTTATCTGTGGGTGATTGACTCCAGTGGAGTTCCATATCTGATCGAGAATCCATTGAAAGTACTCAACGGCAGGTTACCGAAGCACACCAACCTAACCGGCGGAGGGCCGGCATACGTCGGGGGGCAGTTGTGGTTTCTAGACACGTCTACCCTATATGTGTCAGGCGGATCCGGACGGTTCCCACCCCTGAATGAGGAACAACTAGATGCCGCTATCTCAGTGTTCGAGTCCTTCGGCTACGCTGTTTCTTCACTTGGATGGAACCCAGTAACCGACCGGGCACGCAGAATTCTGAAGGAGCAATAGATGACAACGGTCGAGTCTGTATTCGGTCCCGATTCAGTCCACCTGACAGAGCGAGATGCCGTGCTTAATTCTTCACTGCAATTCGTGAGGAGCGAGAGTGAGCTTGGAGTCTTTGAAGCATATCGGAACCCGACAGGTCATGTCTTGACCGCGTGGGAAGCTTACCAAGCTTACGGGTTGAAGATCCTCGAAGAGGCTCTCGAGTACGGTAGCGCTATCTTGCAGCATCCCACCACGGCACAGACTACTCTGCGGAATCGCGTGCGTGAGCTTGGTCTGAAGCACTCTAGCGTAGCTCGGGAAGCCCGTATACAGACAGAGGTTGTGAAACGCGCACAGGTTCAAACTTCGGCCAGCCAGATTCACGACTTGGAGCGTATCGGGTTCATCCTGGGGCTTGACGAGTTTCGCCTTGGGCACCGCGCACCAGGGCCGGACGACGCAGAACTTGCAGTCCGTCTCAAGACGCTTCGTCCCACCCATCCGATGATTGGTACGCAACCGCTGTCTCCCGGCACCGTTTTAACATTCGCGCATGCAGCGTCGGTCATTCGGACCCAGTGCAGGATGCAAGACTGGCTCGATATTCACGGGTACAACACCAAGTTCCGCCCAACCGATGATTATGGAACTTCGGTCTCGCCTCCTTACAAAGTAGGATACATGTTAGCGGAGCACGTTCGAGAAGCACTCGGGCTCGGGTTTTCACCTATAGAATCGATGAGAGACATGGTGGAGGTTGAGCTCGGAATTCCAGTCGTACAGGCGAAGTTACCCCAACATATCTCCGGAGCAACTATCGCAGTGGGCCAATCCGGACAAGACGAAGCCCGAGGGATAGTTCTTAATACGGACGGCGCCAACGAGAGCATTTGGGTGCGACGTGCGACGGTTGCCCATGAACTGGGACACCTTTTGTTCGACCCCGTTCAGCGACTTGACCGTGTGCGCGTGGATACGTACCAATCGAACGAGATTGATCCGGAAAGTCACCTTGATCTTGGAAGCGCCACGACCGATGTCGTGGAGCAGCGCGCAAATGCTTTTTCGATCGCATTACTTGCTCCGATGCAAGCTGTCCGTGACATGACTCCCCCACCACTTCGATCAGCCGCAATTGAGAGAGTAATGTCTGAATTCGGCATCAGCTACACCGCAGCTCGCTATCATGTTTTCAACGCTCATTATCGTCAATACGAGTTGCCGCCCGATAGAGCTTCTGCAGATCCTTCAGATGAACAGAAGGCCGCGGAGAACTTTACGCTCGACTACTTCCCTATTAAGGTTACACCGGGTATACGAAGGGGAAGATTCGCAGGAATGGTAGGCGAGTGTTACAAGCGAGGATTCATATCTGTCGACTCTGCGGCTCAATACTTGAATTGTGATGAGAAAGAATTCGCGGACTCGTTCGAAACAATCCGGGAGCTATACAGCTTGGAAGATTCCTCGGGATAGGTAGCGTCATGTCAAGCGTATCCTTTGGAATCGGGCTACCGGCCGCGGCTGGTGGACGACGCCGCCTGGGGCGAAAACATCGCCGCCGACGAGTTCATGCTGCAGCCGGGCGGCATCGACGCCATCACCGAGTTCTGGAACTGGATCAACGACGGCCCCGGCTCCGGCGGCGTCGGCCTGCACGGCGACTTCAACATGACCGGCAGCTACGACGAGTGGGAGCAGGCGCGCCGCCTGATCGAGCGCGGCGAACGCAAGCTGTCCGACTACGGCGGCGAGTTGCCGGGCACCGAGCCGCCGGCGGAGTGGAAGCGCTACTTCGACTGGCAGCGCCAGTTCCGCCTCTCGGAGTTCGGCTCCGGCGAGTGGTTCGAGCTGGCCCAGAAGATGTTCGACTTCACCGGCGACAACGTGTTCGTCATCGGCACCGTCGGCGAGGCCCCGGCCGTGCTGCTGACCAACAACGACCTGCGCAACGTACCCACCGAGTTCCCGGTCTCCAACACCGACTGGAAAGGCAACCTGATGTACTGGGCCGACCAACTCTGGTTCGACCGCTGACAGAGGGACGCCGCTATCCTCGCCTCTTGTCGATCAGCAAATAAATCGCGAACGCCCGTCGACTATGACGCGGCAGCGCGCGGAATCTTTGTATGATAATGGTCGCGAATGTTATCGCGACCAGAACCGAACCGACTGAAAACCTTGCGTGCGGATCATAGTCCGCCTTGATCCTCTGTTCCTGTGCTATACAGAACAGGTTGGCAAACCTCTGAATCTCTACTGGGAACCTCTTCAATTCGTCACTTCTGCGGCAACGATTGAGTGCCTTCCTGTGATCCATCGCACGGTAAACCAAATCCCACTCTTCCTGATCACGCCGCGCCCTGGGGCCGCCAACCAACGAATCGGCATTGGATCTCGACAAACACTGGAATAGCGCATAGTAGATCGTGCTGACAGATCGCCGAAGGTACTCATCAGTTACTCTGTTGCCGTGTATACCCGAGTGAACGAGGTCCCGTGCCGCCGCCAAGAGCTTATGGGGATCCACTGTGCTTGTTCAGCCCCTCCCACTCTGATTTCAAAAAGAATGACGGCACCGGAAACTCCTCCACGCCGATCTCGACCAGCTTGTCTCGCAGCGTCATCAAGTAACCGACCAGATCAGATGCTCCTAATTCGTCGACGTTATTGGCATCGCATATGATAGCGATATCCAAGTACGGTTCGCCGTCGCCGTCACCGTAGTCGTTCGACTCGCGGTCCACCACTACCTGAAACTTGAACCGAACCTTGTACTGCTCCAGACCCTCCCGGGCAATTGTCGCTATCTGTTTCAGTCCTTCGTCGTCCTGAATCTGCGCTACGGTTCCGTTCTGCACCAGGATACCTCCGCGGCCGCCGCTGTTTGGTGGTGGGCTCGACGACCCGCGAACTCTGGTAGGTGACACGAACCCGCGCCGTTTTGTCAACCAGCGGCCGGCGTAGTCGGCACACTGCCGTTGGCGCTGGCGCTCGCTACCCAAGATTCGAAGCTGAGCGCGTCGCTTTGCCGGAGCAGCGATGAGCGGACGGTTCAGCGACGCTTTGCTGACGGCGCAGGTAGCTGCGGGCGAAGCTGCGCCGGTCGACGCGTGGGTTCATCGCGTCGCTCGACTCCTCCGAGAGATCGGACGTCCTGCGGGCCGCTGCCACAGACGCCACCGTAGACCAGCAGCGCGCCTGTTCCGATGCGCACCGCTGGGTGATACGACGTGGCGACTCCTCGATCAACAGACACAAGAGGTCCGCAACGGGTACTGGCACACCATCATTCCTCCCCCTTGGAATTGGCTGACCGATGCAGAGCGTGCAGAGGTGATCGATAACCTGCTGCAGGTAAAGCGGCCGCGCGCGGCGTTCCATGCGATGGGCCGCTACTCAAAGTCGAATTGCCGACACGTACCGCGCCTGGTCACTGCGACTGTCGTTCGAATACCCCTATGTCAGCGGCGTCTTGGGACGCATCGCCGAAAGTTACGTACGCGATGGAACGTGGCACGACTCCGAGGCACAAGTACGGAAGCGGCTTTTCGACTGACGACGACCACCATCGACCGTCATGCGCCGCACGAGTGCTGGAGCCTGTTCCGACGTGATGCTCTACCAAGCGTGACTCTGCACGGTCGCTCCGTAACATGGAAGACGATGAAATCGGTGCACAGCCATCGTCCGCCGGCGGGCTATTTGGGACCGGGCATTCCGACGTGCCAAGGGCGAGATATTCGTGAACCGACGGCTGGCGCGCCGGCGAGACGCCCACCACCGCGGCCAGCATCACCAAGATCGACGACCACGCCATGCAGTTCCACATGTCGCAGATCGACTACGTGGTCATTCCCGGCTGGACCACCTGGAAGGGCGGCAACTACGTGCAGTACGCGCCGAGCAACTATCTCAAGAAGTGGCACATCCGCTACAACGAGGACGCCCAGAAACTGGCCGAGGAGGAGGGCTACGACACCTGGGCCGAGGCGCTGGTGGCGCACTGGGACATTATCCGCGGCGTCGGCCTGGAAACTCCCACCATGATGCCGTGGATCAGCAAGCTGTTCGAGCTGGAGATCGCGCAGTGGGCGGAGGTCGACCTGCGCGTGGTGCCGCGGCTGGTGGACGACGCCGCCTGGGGCGAAAACATCGCCGCCGACGAGTTCATGCTGCAGCCGGGCGGCATCGACTGGCAGCGCCAGTTCCGCCTGTCCGAGTTCGGCTCCGAGGAGTGGTTCGAGCTGGCCCAGAAGATGTTCGACTTCACCGGCGACAACTTGTTCGTGATCGGCACCGTCGGCGAGGCCCCGGCCGTGCTGCTGACCAACAACGACCTGCGCAACGTACCCACCGAGTTCCCGGTCTCCAACACCGACTGGAAAGGCAACCTGATGTACTGGGCCGACCAACTCTGGTTCGACCGCTGACGTTCGGATAGGCTCTCATGCTCCCGGGGTTGGCGGTCTTTATCTCGGCGCTCGCAGGTTCATCAGCAGATAAACCGCGAACGCACGTAGTAGGCATCACTTACAGCTCGTTTCAGAGTCACTTGACGCGGTCGTTCAGAGATCGAACAGATAGCCTCCCATCCCAGCTTCAAATGATCGTCAGCTTGTTTGCTCACTTGGCAAAGCTCGTTTTATCATCGGCCATTCGGACTTCGAAACTGGCGAAAGAATGGGAAACTCTTCGATGTGTTGCGACGAAAGCTTCTTGCGAATCCTTCCGGTCAGACCCTTTGCCCAATTAGTTGCCCTCAGTTCCTCCAACTCACCCTCAAACACGATGTAGATCTGTACGTACTCTTCGTCATTCAAGAATGCTCGAACGTGGCGCGCCACGACGTCAAATTCCTTGTCGTAATAGCTCGCCAAATCGTCATGGACAATTCGTTCGACTATGGTTATGCTGTCATCCTTCTGCGCTGCCCCTCCATGCACTTCCAGAACCTCCCAGTCGGCCAGCAGCCCATTAGGCTGATAGCGGCTCACATACCGTATCGCCCTCGAATCTCTTCCGTCAAGCACACGCCGCCACGCGCGGACCGTGACTAGTCGGAGAAGCAGTTTGAGTTAAGCACACAATCCTGGTCCGAGGTCCGAATGTTTCGGCGGATGTCTCTCAATCGGAACGCGCACTTCCGAAGAATTCGTGTTTGATGGTCTTTAACAGCGCCTCACGTAGGCTCGTTGGAGGTTGGAAGCCGATAGACTTGGTTCGTTGTGCCGAAAAAGTGGTTGTGCTCCGAAATTTACGTATGCGAGCCGCGCTAATTGGCAGTCGCCTGTTGCTAGCTGCGGCCACTGCATCGCATACCACACCAATCAGGTATCCGAACACATAGGGAATTCGAACCTTTAGCTTGGGTTGTCGGCCGAAAGCGATCAAGATAGTGTCGACGAGTTCTTCCATCGAAAGATCAGGACCGTCCACATAGTTAAACGTATGTACGCCGGCGCCGAGACCGAGCACATGAACAAGGAACGCACTAACATTCCCTACGTATGCCATGGACTTCCTGTTCCTACCGTTACCTACCATCACGAAACGTCGCGACCAGATTTGGCGGAACAACTGGTAGACATTGCCTCGGTTCCCCTCACCGAAGACCACGGTAGGGCGAACGATCACTAGGGACCGACTATTCGGTTCTTCCGCCTGCCAATCGCGATATACTTGCTCCGCCCGGAGTTTCGAGGATCCGTACGCACTTGAGGGCTCGGTAGTACTGTCCTCCGAGAGTTCGTCCGCAACGAGACTATACACGGCAACCGAGCTCGTGAACACGATTCTTAAAATGCCAAGTTCCCGACACGCGTCGCAGAGATTAACCGCTCCTAACACGTTGACTTCGTCATATAGGGACGCTGGCTTTATATCATCGCGGTGGACAGCCGCGAGGCTGTATATCACGTCAGAACCGTCTATGCTTGCCGCCAAAGCATGGCGATCCCGAACATCCACCCGAAGGTACTGTCCATCGTCATTACGAGTCACTGCAGCGTCCACAATCCTTACGGCGTCGCCCTTTGCACTGAGGTCAGAGGCTAGGCGGCTGCCGATGAATCCCATCCCACCCACAAGCGACACTAATGCCATCGCACGCGTCTTCCCATCATCCTTGCAACTCTTCCGTTCAGTTGACACTCCAAGACCGAGTACCTTCCGACCGCAAAGGAATATACCAGTAGCAATCCTCGACCGTCGCGGCACCCACCGCTCCTTGGAACACAGTCGCCCCTCCTTTCCATAGCCACTAGATTGCCAGCAGGCTCATCCGGTTGGCCAGCCGACATGGCCACCACCCACCCAAATACCCAAACTTGCTGGATCCGCGTCGACACCAGAACCAGCGTCGCGGCACCTGCACGGGGGACATCATCGTGGATGGGAGATCAGCTGCACAACTTTGAATAGTCCCGATTTCACAAGCTCCAGTATATCATGCCTGATTTCTCGACCTCTCGTCGATCGTACATGGATTTCACGTCGACCAGTACTCCTTTGCCCGGCACCATTAGTTTGAGCAATCTTGTGATCGGTAGCGTTGTAATAAACAATCGGTGCTTTACCGCAACTACCACCGCGTCATAGGGAGCATCCCGATCCACACTCGTCAAGGGCTCATAACCGAGAGCCCGAACTTCATCCGCGTCTGCGATTGGATCAAACACTGAACAGCTCACCCGCTGCAGCACCAACGCGTCAACAATGTCAACTACTCTCGTATTCTGCACGCGGGGCACGTTCTCCTTGAAGCTTATTCCTAAGATTAGTACTCGGGCCTCTGAACGTGCGCTGCTCCGACTGCGGATTAGAGCGCCTGTGTGCTCGGCAACGTAGCGTCCCATACCATCATTAACATCACGACTAGCTGAAATAACGGCAGCGTCCGTACCAGTCTTTCTGGCGATATGGAGGAGATAGTAGGGATCCGTAGCGATACAGTCTCCCCCGACCAGCCCTGGCTCAAATGGCGCAAAATTCCACTTTGTACTCGCCGTACGGATCACGTCTCTCGTATCAACTCCAATGCGCCGGAAAATTGTCGCAGCCTCGTTCATTAGCGCAATGTTGACGTCACGCTGTGTGTTCTCAAGTACTTTAGCGGCTTCTGCTACCTTGATACTCGTCGCTTGGTGGACGCCGTTTGCTATCGCACCATAAACCTTCGCCAGCAAATCGGTCACTGCGTCACTATCTCCGGCCACCACCTTAGGGATACGTCCAAGAGAGTGTTGGCCGTCACCCGGATTGATACGCTCAGGGGAGTAACCAAAATGCAATCGATCACCCGGCTCAAGTTTACTCTCGTTAGTGATGATCGGCCTAACAATTCCCTCTGTTACACCCGGGTAGACCGTGGACTCGATGACAATGACACTACCTCCAGACACCCGACGCGCAACCGATCGAGCAGCGTCCTTCAGAGGCTCCAAATTCGGATATAAACTTGGCGTAATTGGGGTCGGGACTGAAATGATAATCAGCTTGCATTGTTCAAGCACGCTCTCATCGATCGTTAACGTACGATCTATCGCCCCTATCTCAGCTGCGGTCACAGACCGCGTGCGGTCGAATCCCTTCTTGAGTTCCCGAATACGTCTTGGGTCTCGGTCAAAGCCACACACCCGGAAGTGTCGTGCCAGCGCCACGAGCAACGACACCCCCACGTAACCAAGTCCAACTACACCGATCGCCGCCGAGCGATCCTCGAACTCTTCTATCGTAACCAACCTCTGCACACCTCATCTCGCTATGTCCTAAAAGACGGGACAATCTCCATAAACGAGCTGCCGCGGTGCGCGAGGCAGCACTCAAAGCCAAAAGACCAAAGCCCACAGACACTCTCAATGAGTCAACACCGGATGTTCTCGACTCCACTATCGTCCTCCGTCATGATTCAATGGACTCCTACTATATCAGTAACATGTTCAACGCGTTGGGGAAAAGAAATACGGGTGCCACCAGGATCGCAAATACCATATTCACCACTTCGGGCCGATTTAATTGCAAAGGCCCATGGTGCTTCCACATGTCCACCAGTATGAGTACCAGGAACATCATCGCCATTCTTTCGAACTGTGTCGACCCAAGAATGACAATGGCCGGCACGAATGCGGCAAAGTTCACCAACCCGGTCGCCGCGCCACGAGGTAACCGCCCGGAACTGGAATAGACCACGACAAGGTATAGAACAACTGCCAACGCGACATATAGATACTCGGTTCTAAGCCCCGTGACCGATGACGACTTGGCAAGGTAAGGGAGTAGCAGCCCAACCAAGGACACTCCTACAAGTGTGATCAGAGGACCGTATCGTCGGCGTCCGTTGCGGCCGACATCAAACCAGTATCCCGAGAGTAGCGCGGTTGAGTTGTGTGCGAGAACCGACAAGACCAGCAATAGAAGCGCCCTCCGTTGATGATTTGATCGCGCGGAGCAGGCCCACAGAAATATAGCGAATGCTACCTGTTGCCGCCAGCCATTCTGCTGTCCCATCAAAAAAACGTATGACACTAATACCATCGGACCCAACGGTAACATAGTCTCTCGTCCTTCTTCCATACGGTCGACCGCACGAATGACAATCAGCCCGGTGGTCACATCAAACAGCATAAACGTGAAAACCTCGCTGCCCAAGATCTTGTAGACAAGAGGTGCTCCAAGCCATATTATGGGCTCCCGCAGTGTATATTGGGTCACCGGAGGCGGCCACACGGTGAGAGCGCTATGGTACGCGACCATATCCAACGTGGGCGGTGAGGTTCGTACTACTAGGGAATATACGGTGAACAAGAAAAACCAACTGTATACAGCCGATCGACGCTTGGTACGACGAATGAAGTATGCTCCCGCCGCCAACACGACGAAGGTGATGAGTTCCAACTCGCTATCTCTCTCCATCACGGAAACGCAACGGGTTTCGGGACCGTGGTCTGCCACGTGCCGCGCGCGTCCGCCGTACGATCTCAGCCATAGCCACGATCCGACCCAAATAGTATAACATCGACTCAGTCACTGGATCCCATGCCCCCACTTCTAACGGTTATCATGCCCTGCTACAATTCCGAACGCTTCATCGCCGAGTCGATCAAATCCATCTTGGGTCAATCCCTTCAAGATTGGGAGTTAATCGTCGTCGACGACGGATCAACGGATTCCAGCCGAGCCATTGTCGCTGACTACCAGCGACATGATCGTCGAATCTGCCTCATTCCGCAGACTGCAAACTCCGGTCCAGCGCACGCTCGAAACATTGGGATTGATAGAGCCCGAGGACTCATGGTCGCGTTCATAGACAGCGACGACAGGTGGTTTCCTGACAAGGCAGCCATTCAGATCGCCGCAATGGAACGGTGTCAGGCCGACATTTCGTACACTGGATGGGTACGAATCCGGGAAGGCGAGGCCAATGGTACCTTCGTCTCCATACCACCCCGTGTTACGTACGGCACCATGCTGCGTCGCAACAAGATAAATTGTTCTACTGCCATGGTGCGCCGCTCCACATGTGGAACGGTCAGAATGCCACTTCTTAGACTCCGACAGGATCATGGCTACTGGCTTGCACTGCTACGGGACGGGTCACGCTCGGCGATCGGGATCAACGAACCTCTGATCTCCTGTAGGATGCGCCGAGATTCGATTTCTGCGAATAAGATGGTCGCGGCGCGATACACTTGGAAGCTCCTCACCGAGATAGAAGGCTTTAGCCTCCCGAAATCACTTTGGTTCTTCAGTGGCTACGGGTTCGAGGCCATAAGGCTTCGACTCCTTCTACGCGCACGTCGATCGGTAGAACAACGACATCAATCATCCTCTGATCCCTGAGACACTCCGCTTCTCTCCCCCACTTTACGACTTCGCGCCACGGCTTCATCTATCACGGTCCGAAACCTGATAGCACATGCCGTCCAACTGAAGTCGCTCTCCACTCGCCGCTTACCATTGGCTCCCAATCGGGTTGCTTCGTCCGCATCCTCAAGAAGCCGCACGACCCCGTTGGCAACCTCGTCCACGTCATTTGGATCGACGAGCAGACCCGTCTCACCATCGACGATAGCGTCCAACGCACCCCCAGAGCGCCCTCCAATCACCGGTTTGCCGAATGCGTTGGCCTCTAGAAAGACGATTCCAAACCCCTCCACATCACCTCTCTCGGCACGGTTCGGCATTACGAATAGATCGCATCTCTGATAGCACTCCAGCTTTTCTGATTCCGTAACTCCACCAAGAAATTTGATAGAGTCCCGAGCCGGTGACGCATCACGAAGACCCTCCAATCTCTCGCGGTCAGGCCCATCACCGCCAATCAAGTACACGGCATTCGGAACGGCAGCAACGACATCGGGCATGGCAGAAATCACTCGGTCAATACCCTTGCGTTGTACCAGACGACTTATCGTAAGCACGACTCGCATACCGCACTGAAAAAAATGTTCCAACCGGCTCAGCCCATCCTCCCTTCGCGCTCGCGAAAACCGCTCGGCCATACGTGAGTCGAACCCGTTCGGAACTACCGCAAGTTGGTCCGGTTTCAACCCCATTTTCTCCACGAGAGATTGAGTGTAGCTACTCACGCAGACCACTCGATCCGCCATCCCCATGGTAATTTGCCGTAACGGCCCCCACTTAGATCGCCGTCCAACCTCCGTCCCATGAGCGAAGACCAGCAAGGGTATGCGTAGGACCCTGGACGCCAACACGGAAATGCTTCCCGTAATCGGGTCCCAGCGACTACACACAAGATAGTCCGGATCTACCGCCTCGGCGGCCTCCAACGTCGAACGCCAAAGCGATAGCCGGCTCCATCGCGATGCCCACCTCTTATCGGACTCTGCCGTGAATCGGATGACCGTATAGCCGCAAGTCCGATCAAACTCCGCCGCACCCTCCATCTGGGGCGCCATCACGACTATCCTCTCACCAAGTTCCCCGAGATGCGTCACCATTTGATGAGCATGCTCGGCCACACCGCCAACTCGAGGTTTGAAGTCGGGCGCCGCGACTAAGCCAACCGACATGATCTATCTCCGCACTTCCGCGGTCTCATCGTCTCATCGAGTCTTGACATTGTATGTGCTGACGCTGCCGATAGTGGAGAGAGTACGTCACCCAAATTGGCGTACTGAATTTGCCATATACGATAGTCCACCCACTACACTTAACTGAACACGCCACAGACGATCTTACCAGATTTTTACTAAGCGTCTATAGTAGTAGATCCAACTTGCGGGATAGCATAGAGAAGCAAACCTGAGCAGCCGATGCGGCTTTCTACCATACTTACTCATTCTCGCCCTTGTCACAAGCTTTTGGGCACGTCCCATCTTTGCTTCATGTCGCTCTAGGTATGACTGCATGTTCTTTGACATCCCTATAGTGGTCGTGATCCGCGGTTCGCCGTGATCACAATCGATAGTGTACAGACAAGAAGCAATCCGCAGAGCCGGTCCCCATCGCTCTACCATCCTGATCCACAGGTCCGTGTCTTGGCCCGCCGTGAGCGATTCGTCGAATCCTCCTAGCGACCGAACTCGTGCGGTCTCGGTGAAGATCTGATTCCCTACACAGTTTCCACCCCAAAGAAGATCCGATAATCTAATTGACCGCCCACCGCGAAATCGTAGTTCACTAACTCCGTTTCGCAATACGCGTGCATTCGAAGCAATGAAGGAGAACTCCGGACGGTAGACGCTTACGAACTCGCTGATTCGTTCCTCGTGAAAATAGTCGTCGTCATCAAGTCCAGTGTAGAACTCGCCTCGCGCGAGATCAAGACCAGTATTTCGACTTGCACAAGCGCCTTTTCCACGACGGTTCCGGTACGCTCGTAAACGAACATCGTGGAATTCCTCGGACAGTTTGTGACCAACACCGTCATTGCCGTCGTCTATTACCAATACCTCAATCTTTTCATACGATTGCCTCAGGACCGAACGAATCGCTCGTCGCAAGAGGTTGGGACGATTACAGGTGGGGATTACAACCGATACCAACGGCCTAGTCATGTACAACCTCACTCCTTGTTGAGAGACGGGTGTCGGTCCACCGCCATGCCCCAGAAAGAAGTCCGATCTTCATAACAGTTGTAGCTCCTACAAGGTGTCCGGTCGGGGACGTACAGTACGCCGAACAGCCCGAAACAAGCTGCGTGTCACCGTCCACCCACCGGGAAGCATGGTATGTATCGTTGCGAACACCGCCACATAACAGAGCAACTCCAACAAAAACGGGACGATGGACACAGGCGTCTGAATGTTGTAGACTAAGTAGCCTGCACCGACGGCAGCAAGAATGGGCCGAACGATGGCAACTGTCAAGCGGCGCATTTCCACTGTGGTGCCAGCGGTCGCACCGAACAACTCCAGCCCGACGCTGATGCAAGCGGCGCCACTATAGCCGGCCGCAACGCCAATTACGCCCCAGCGCCAACCGAACAGCACCCCAACAACGATGACCCCCAAGCGTACCGCGCGCAGCGCTAGTAGCCTCTTCATGTGGCCCAGCGGCATCAAGAGCCACTCAGTCGCTGTACCGAGGGCGACCGCAAGACCGGCTGGCGCCAACCATCGGATGAGCGGGATAGCAGCAAGCCACTGATCTCCGAGTACGATGATGACAGCCGCGGGAGCCTCCGCAGCCATCCAGCCGACGAAAGCACATCCGGCGAAACTAGATGCGGAGATAGCATGAAGATAGAACCTTGCGAATTCTCTTCCGCGGTCCTGTAACCGGCTAAGCGAAGCGGGAACAATCGTTTTCAGTGGTAGTCTTGCTTCCTCAACCAACGTAGCCATTCCATGCGCCCGCCGGAACTGACCTAGCTCCGCTGCACCTGCACTGACGCCAACGAGGACCTCGCCGAAACTGCGAGCGGTATGAGCGAGAAGGTGTGCGGGAACTAGCTGGCTGCCGTATCTCAACATTGGAAGCACATCGACGAACGGCCCAGGACGCCGCGGCCTCCAGTGCGTCTTCGCCCACAGCAGCGTCACACGGCTCACATGAGCGACGATCTGCTGCAGTATCAGGGCCCAATAGCTCGCTCCAGCAAGGGCTGACACCAACGCGACACCCAACCCAAGAGTTTGTGAGATTATCCCGGACACATGCAGAAACGAGTAGCTCAGTCGTCTCCGGAGAACCGCCTCATGCTGAGTGCCGACTCCAATCGCAACCAGTGTAAGCGAAAGTGCGGCGGCGGCACCAATAACCCGCGGTTCGTCGAAGATGAGTACCAACAGCGGCGCTGAGGCGACGGTAAGAGAGGCAAGAAGCACCCCTCCCACGACGTTGATCCAAAATAGGGTCGAAAGTTCATCAGCGCTGAGCTGGCGACGCTGAACCGATGCCATGTGCAACCCCAAGTCCGCAACAAAGACAAACAGACTGAGCACCGTACCGGCCATAGCTATCAACCCGAAATCCGCAGGGGTAAGCAGTCGGGCCAGCAGTACGATAGAACCCAGTCGCAATAGCGTCTTCGCAACAAGAGCCAAAGCCCCAGCGCCTGCCCCGCGAACACTGGCGTCCCGAACGTGCCGGTAGTCCGGCTCTTGATCCGTGTGCCCTCTAGTGGCTTGATTCATTAGCTTGTGGGTCATGGGTCGGCAGGCACCGGATCCATAATCTCAGAGATCATCAGATGAAACCAGTGTACTGGATCGACTATCTTCACTGCCAGACACACCAATGGAAGAACCACAGTACACAGGCTTCCAACACGTACGCTCTCTACAAGACTGAGCTGGGAAGTTAGTCGCATGCGGCGCGGGTCTCCGACTGTCGGGTCGCTCTGTGCCCCGACCCTACCCGAGTTGATCACTTACGATTACCGGCTGTCACGCGTTGGCAACCTACCGGGCCGTCGTGTGGGGCAACGACCGGTTCATGGCCGTCGGTGACCTGTTGCGCAATACGTCAACCGTCAACGGTTCTCGATCCCTGGTAGTGCGTTGGTTTACTTTGAGATTTCTGCGGGACCGTTATTCAACGCCCCCTATAAGGTTACGCACCACCTTGTCTGTAAGCACTGGAAGTGCTGTGTCCGCCGCCCTCTGATCAGCAAGCCATTGGGTTACGGTCTCCCTGTCCTGTTCCGTGAATCTAAGCGTTCCATTCACGATTTCGGCGAGCAACTGCACAGATATTTCGTACTTGCCGCCCGCACGCTTTGAATCGATGACAAATACAGCGGCCGGGCGAGTCGTTGGTAACAAGGTCGCTGGAGTACCCCATACGGGACAAAGAAATGCCGGCACCCCCGAATGCAGCAGCCGTTCTCGTTCCTTTGCTGTGGCCTTCTCTACCCGTTTGTCCACAAACTCTTTGATCGCCTGCCCAATCAAGTCGGCAACCTCCACAAACGCGAAGCTGAGAGTCGCCGCTGCGACGCCAATGGATGATAGTCGAGCCGGAACTGACACCTTATACGTGGTGGTATCCCAGCCGAGCACCCAAGAGATGAATCCCGCCGCGAAAAGAAACAGGAAGGAGATGACGTAGAAACCACGGTATTTCGCCGAAATGCTCCAAATGGCATGCGGGGTGTTCGATGATGACTCATCCTTCAAAGCTGCTCCCAACGCCGTTGAGCGCCAGCCCCCGGTACAGCCGGTTGTTCGGAACCAAGCGGATCAGCACGACTCGTCCCATCTCCGTCATACCTCCAACTCCCCTCCTCCGTGTTTGGTGTGCAGGAGGGAATGTAGTTACCCGTACCCCACTTAACGGGAGGTAGTCAAGCCGTTGACGCCCCTGAGGGTGGGCTACGCCGCCGACCGGCGCTACCGCTGGGCATGATCGGTCCCCACGGAGAGAAGCGCCAACGCCACGTAGCGGTAGGGAGCGAGGGGTTGATCGTACGATCGTGCGCAGCGACGACAGCGAATGGTGGTCACCGGCTGCGACCAGCGCAACCGCGGAGAACCTGACCGACGTAGCCAGGAATAGCGAACGCTCGGCGCCGTGGGGCACCACGGCGCCATTGTGCACAGCAGCGACGGTTATCACTGGCAGCCGGCGAGTGAGCGTCCGCTGAGGCGACGCAAGTACCTTCGGCGGCACCGCGGATCCGGCTCAACGGGCAACGACCGATTCGTGGCCGTCGGCTGCGACACTCCCCTGCACAGTGGCGATGGCGACCGTTGCTACCGGTCCGATGTGACCCGATCGGTCGCCCACGGGTCCACCAGACGACCGGCGCGGGGAAGGTTGCGGCGTGTGGCGCGCCGCGTGTCGCCGCCCTCATGTCACTCACACAGCAGCGCATGTGCCGTTTGCGCAGCGGCGCACGAGTCGAGAGCCGCCTCGAGGCGCCTCGCGGGCTGCCCGAATCGGGAACGCGCCGGCTCTGACTTGCAGAGTCGGCAGCGCGATGAGCAGGTAGACGACTCGCCCGTGGGCCTTGCCCTTCGGCGGGCCGTCGCAACGAATTCCGGGAGCGTCGGCAACTTCCGGCACCGCGTCGCCGAGTCCGCTGAATCCGACACGTTGTCTTCCCACCGCGTGCGGGTGTCGATATGCTCGGTTCTGGACCGTTGGTCCGGTTTGAGCGGATTGCGATGCAGAATACGGATTTCCGGTGTTACGAGCCGGAGGTGCACGACCCCTATCCCGACCGGAAATGGAGCCGCATTCGAGGATTCAGCTACGACTCCGACCTGCATCTGCTGCGGCTGCGTCGCGGACTGCCGGGCATTCGTCGCGAGGCGCAGTACATTGTCGCGAAGCCATACCGCGTGTCATTCAAGCTGGACGACGAAGGAACACGCCGGAACATCACCGTGCCCACGGGGATGCTCACGGACTTGGCATCGGTGCCGCGCCCGCTCCGGTGGTATGCGGGCCGCGTGGGGCCTCACCTGGAGGCGGCGGTCGTGCACGACTTCCTGTACGTGGCATGGCAGGATCTGGGTATGCTGCCGACCGGAAGCATGCGGTGCTTTGCCGATCGGATGATGCTTACGGCGATGCTGGCCGCGGGAATGTGCAGCAAAGCGTATACGATCTATCGCGCTGTCCGCTTGGGTGGCGGCCGCGCGTTCCGCTGTCCTGAACCGTGTCGTTATGTCGAGCTGGACGCACGCAAACCGCACGCGTGAGAGACGCCGGCACCGGCCGGCCGCCTGAGGTTGCCGGCTGCCTATCCCACTCAGTCAGGCGGGCGGCGGCCCGTCCGGCACGGCGTGCTCCCGGATTGTCTGTACCGCCGACTCGCTCCAAGCAACGAGTGCTTCCACCTCGTCGTCCGTGAACGCGCGGTCGAGCGGGCACGCCCATTCGACTCCGCGTGAGAGTCCCCTGGCCGGCAGGTTCGGCGCGCTTGTCGCGCGAGCTGTCGAACTCGGAAGGTGCGGCAGTCGTTCCTTGACCCGGTCATCACGTGGCGATAGCCTTCAGGATGAAGAGCATCGCAACTCCATGCCGCGGAAACTGAGGGAGCTCATCAGAGAGTTGGAAGGCTGCCGGGTTCGTCGACCGCGGAGGCCGAGGCAGCCATCGGAACTTCGTACATCCGAAGGTAGCAAGGCCGGTAACTCTCGCCGGCCGCGAGGGCGGCGATGCGAAAGCGTACCAGGAGAAGGCGGTCAGATCTGCCATTCGGGAGGCCAACAGTGAATGCAGGCAGGCAATACGTGAAGATCGTCGAGTGGTCGAACGAAGACCAGTGTTTTGTCGGCAGTTGTCCCGGACTGTTCTACGGTGGGTGCCACGGCAATGATGAAATGGCCGTATTCGCCGAACTGTGCGAGATCGTCGACGAGACGATCTCGCTCTACCAGCAAGACGGGACGCCGCTGCCCGAGCCCACTTGTGGGCGAGACTACTCCAATACGATCCTGAGGATGCTTCAGGCGTCCTGAGCTTGTCATGCGCCGGGGTCGTCGCACGCCTGGGCCGCTCGACACCCGGCACGACGCCCGGCTGCCGTACGGCGCCTCCCCGCGCGCCTCGATGGCGCTCTACCAGGGTGCGCAATGTTGAGGCGGGCTTCGGCGATGTCGTAGCTCCACCCGATCAGGAGCGCCGCGATGCACCCCACGAACGCCACCAGCGCCAGCAAAAGCGGACACCTCCTTCGTGCAGGCCGCCCGCGGAAACAGCCGAGGGCGGCCGCCGGTGGTGAGCGAGTGCCGACTCAGGTCGACTCTGCGCGGGCCGGCACCCATCCTGTCGCCCCTGCACGAGCAGGTCGGAACTTGACTGGCGACGGGTAGCGCAGCGTCCGGTGGGGCGCGGTATTGCGGTCAGGCGTCGGCTGATTCGAAGGCGGTGATGTTGCGGGTGGCGCGGCTGAACTCGACGCCCACCAGGTGGATCGGTTGGCCGCCGGCGCGGTACTTGTCGGCGTAGCGGCGCTCCCGTAACTGGGCGAGCGCCGACCCCGGCGGTGCCATCTCGGCGACCTTGAACTCGAACAGGTAGACGTGGCCGGCGGCGCGCACCGCCATGTCCAGGCGCCCGTGGCTGGTCGACTCCTCCACGGTGATGTCGTAGCCGAGCGCGGCGAAGTAGGAGTAGAACACGCTGGCGTAGAAGCCCTCGTAGTCGGCGATGTCGTTGCCCGTGTACCAGTGGTACGGGATGCTGGCGAAGAAGGCGCTGAACAACTCCCGCATGCCGGCGCAGTCGTGCGCCTGCAGCAGGCGTTCCAGTTGGATGCTGTTGGCGATCTGCTGGGTGGCATCCTGCACCAAGTGGTGCAGCAGGACCCAATTCAGGCTCTGCCGCACCTCGCGATTCGGATAGCCGAGCCGGTACAGCGCCTTGCCGCCCAATCGCTCCTCGGCGGTGATGGTCAGGTAGCCGGTTTGGAACAGCAATGCCTCGGTGCCGATGTGGTGCACGTCGAGCGCCGACAGCAGCTCCGCCGTGCTCACCATGTCGTCCAGCGAAACCGACGACACGCGGCGCTCGAACAGGGTGTCCACCAGGAACGCGGGGGTGCCGGTCTCGAACCAATGCGCGGCTAATTCGCCGCGGCGCAGCAGCAGCAGCACGTCGTAGGGGTTGTACACTCTCTCCACACCGCGCCAGCGATAGCCGTAGTACCACTCCCGCACCTGCTCCCGGTCCAGCGCCGCCATCTCTGGGGCGAACACCGTGTCCAGATCTTGTTCCGTGTAGCCGCAGATCGACGAGTACGGGGGATCGAGCGTGATATCGGTGAGGTTGTTCAGTTGCGAGAACAGATTGACCTTCGAGAACTTGCTGATGCCGGTCAGGAACGTGAACCGCACGTGGGCGTCGCTGTCCTTGATCACGCCGTACAACCCGCGCAGGTAGTCGCGGTTGGCGCGCGCCGTCTCGCGGTCCTCCAGCACGTCCAGGATCGGCTTGTCGTACTCGTCTACCAGCACCGCCACCCGCTGTCCGGTCTGCCGGTGCAGGGCTTCCAGCAGGTAAGCGAAGCGGCCGGCCGCCGTCAGGTACTCCGATTCCACCCCCAGGCGCCGTTCGGCGGCGGCGAGTTGCTCCATGACGTTCGCTTCCAGTACGTCCGGCCCGGTGAAGCTGCCGCCGCCGAAGCTCAGCCGCACCACCGGATGGCGTTGCGACCAGTCGTGGCGGGCATGGATGTGCAGGCCCGCAAACAGCTTCTCGCTGCCCTCGAACAGCTCCTTGAGCGTGTCCAGGAACAGGCTCTTGCCGAAGCGGCGCGGCCGCGACAGGAAGTAGTGCGTGCCTTCGTCGAGCAGGCGTTGGATGAAGTGGGTCTTGTCCACGTAGTAGCAGTCCTGTTCCCGCAACTCGCGGAACGTCTGCATACCGATCGGCAGCCTGCGCTTGACCATGACCCATCTTACCGCGCCGCACCGCGCCACGAAACGGACGCGGGAAGGTGGCCCGTGCGGCAGGCCCGCGGCAACTCCTGCTTGGCGCCGCTTGTCCGTGGGCGCTTTCCATCGACTGAGAGAACGGGGCACCCTGCACATGGCGCTGGATAGCTTTGCTAGTTACGGAGTGGCGGTGTGCTGGTTACGTAGGCCGCGCGCGGGGTGATGATGCGGTCGACGCAGAGGAATGGGACGTGGTCGAAGTAGGAGTGGATGAGGAGGACGGACCGCACCGGCACGTCGAAGCAGACGGGGTGACCTGAATCACGTCGCCCGGCCAGGCGTCGATCAACTGCACGGGGCTGCGCAGAGCGAGGTAGAGCAGGCCGCAGGCGGCGGTCGGCCCAATGTCGACGGCCTACAGGCCCCAACCGCGGGCTGCGAAGCAGGCGACGGTGCCGGAGCCGATCATGCCGGCCGGTAGCGGTTGTGGACGATCAATACCGCCAGCTCGGTGACGCTTGACGCGGTAACTGTCGGCGACATAGCCGGTCTGTGGATGACGTGCAGCGCCGCCATGTAGAACAACACGGTGACCAGGAGGTCGGGGTTCACGATCTCCCATGATTACCGCGAGCACCGGTGCCAGAAGGGCATCAGGCGGTATTGCGGGGTAGCGCGCTTCCCGGGACGACGGCACTGGTGATATACTCGGTCGAAGCAAACAGCGAGGTGTAGGGCGAGGCAGGCATGATCAACCGCACCACGGTGACTATTGTCGTCTAGCCGGTACACACCGAACCATGCACGCCAATCACAGGATGCAAGCCCTCTATGTAGGACGCAAAGTAGGTTCCCCCATGAATGACGAGATCGCTGATCAGATGAGTAGCCGGCGACAGTCCCTGTCGCTCAGCAGCCTCTACCTTGATCCGAACAACTTCCGCTTCGTGGACCATCCCGACTACAGGTTTGTCCCTCCAGGTCGCGTTTTTGATGCAGACGTGCAGCGACGCACAACTAGCATCGTGCTAGGCCGCCAGCAGGAGAATGTTCGAGACCTAGTCGCCAGCATCGAAGCAAACGGTTGGCTCGACATAGATCCGATCCTGGTGCAACGTACGGACAAGGGGCGATTCGTAGTAATCGAGGGCAATCGGCGTGTCGCCACGCTCAAGTACTTGCAGCGCAGGTATGAAGAGGGTGCGATCGACCTCGGCAGTCTCGATAGCGCTCGATTCTCCGAGTTGCCAGTCGTTTTGTACCGTGATGCGGGTGAGCGTAATCGGTTGGTGATGATGGGCCTACACCATATTTCCGGCAAGCGCCGCTGGCCCGCCATTAACCGAGCACGAGCAATGGAACAGCTACTTCCGCGCTTCGGCAACGACGCGGATCAGGTTTGCCGTGCACTCGGTGTAAGCAAACGAGAGTTCAACCTATCGGTGAGAACGCTCGCTTTGGTCGACGCCTACAAGAGGAGCGACTACGGCGACCAACTGCAGTCTGATCAGTACAACCTATTCCGTGAAGTTCTCCAGAGCCAGGGAATTCGTGCTTGGCTTTCTTGGGACCACACAAGACGCGAGGCAGGCAATCAACCGAATCTCGATCGTCTGTTTTCCTGGATGTCACGCGAAGCAGAAACCGATGACGGAGAGGACGTCGGCGAGGATGTTGATATCCGATCATCGCCCGATCCTGTGATCACCACGATAGGCCATGTTCGCGAGCTCGGAAAGATCATCGCGGATCCCGAGGCCGTCAAGAGCCTCGACGCAACTCGTAGTCTGCAGGAAGCAACGCTGTCGAGTGGTCTTCTGGTCAGAAGCGAGATCGAGGGTGCTTTCAAGTCGTGCGATCGAGGGATCCAAAAGCTCAACAGCCGGCTCGGTGACTTGGGTTCAAGCGAACTCGACGAAGTCGAACAACTCATTGGCAGGCTCCAGGGCATATTGCTGGCCCGCAAGCGGCAGCCGCCGGCCGCAGGCCCCCGCCTACCGTGGCAGCCCTTCAACGAAATCACCCAATCTCGGTTTTCTTCGATTCATATTGAAGGGTACCGTGGGATCGGTGGTCTATCCCTTGAGCACCTTGGTCAAGTCAATCTCATCGTTGGCTTGAACAACGCCGGAAAGACCTCGCTACTTGAAGCCATATACTTTCTTGCACACCAGAACGACGAGCGAGCGCTACTGGACGCGATCCGCTGGCGCGGTCGGATGGAGAGTGATCCGCCGCCCCTTTGGCTCGTCGATCAGCTTCCGCGCCGGGCGCGTGTCTCCGGGTGCTTTGATGAGATCCCGGAAAACACCGCAAGCGTCGAGTTTTCGATCGCGGACGAACCCGAACCGGACGTTGAAGACCAGACCTCGTTTCTTTCGGCGCTCACGATCGATTCGCACTACGGACATCATAAGCAGAGTACAGAGGTGGTGTTTTTCAGCGACCGTCCCCGGAGGACCACTTTTCAGGGACAGCATTGGCTCTGTCGCTCTATTTTCACCACGCCATTTTCAGCCAACCGTCCGGAGACACTTGCACACTCCAACAAGGAAAGCTTGGAGATCGGATCAAAACCACAGATCATCAACTTCATTCGGGACCACGTTGATCCCGGCCTCCATAATATTGAGTTGGCAGATCGGTTCGACCGTTTTCTTGTGACGCACGATGAATTTCCCCGGGCACCCGACCTTGCGGCGTTCGGTGAGGGTGTTCGGCGTGTTTTTGAGATCGGGCTGCTGTGTGCCGGCGTTCGTGGCGGGGTGCTACTCATTGACGAATTTGAGAATGCAATACATACAGAACTCCTCGTCGAGTTTACGCGCCTAGTGCAAGACCTCGCGGCCAGACTCAAGGTTCAGGTATTCCTTTCAACCCATAGCAAGGAGGCGATAGATGCGTTCCTCCTGAATGGGAACGACATTGACGGCGTCGTCGGCTATGCCATCAGCCGTGCGGGCGAGCGCGCGACGGCGAAGCGCTACTCCGGCGATACACTTCGGAAGCTCAACGACGCAGTTGATTTCGACCTCCGAGTAGTACGATGAGGGCGGTCTTGGTATTTTGTGAAGGTCGTCACGATATCGTGTTTGCGCAACGGAGTCTGGGAACGCATGGCGAATGCAAGTGGGTTGACAAGCTGATCAGCGAGCTACCCTCCCCATTTGGCCCGGGCGGAGTCGCGAGAAGGGGCCTCATCGCTCAGCGAATCGAACAACATGCGCTCGGTGACCTTTCGGTCCGTGGCGCCCTGCACCCGCCGCTGCCTTCCTTCGAATCAATAGTTGAGAGCGTCTCTACCAATACGATGTTCTTCATGATTCGCACTCACGGACAGGATCAGAGCGACGACATTCTGAAGCTCCTTCAAGATCTGGCGACCACGCTCACGAATGTGCCAACCGGCACATTCGAGGTATCCGAATACGCGGCTGCCTTCCTGTTCGACGCAAACGGAGAGGGTGTCAGCGCTACGCTTGCAGGATTCTGCGAGCGTTACCGCACGCACTTTGGCGATCTTGAGAGCCTTGAACACGGTAAGTGGGTGGATGGTACAACCGTTCCTGTTGGTTGTTTCGTGTTTCACAGGGGGACTGACGATCCAGTGGGTACGATCGAGGATCACTTGGTGCCTATGGTGAGAGGTGCTTGGCCGCAACGGTACGCAGAGGCGGAGCGCTTTGTCGATGAGAACAAGCACATAGAGGACAAGGTTTCCAATCGAGAGGCGGAGCGCCTGAAAGCGTTAATCACGGTCACGGGTCAATTCAATCACCCGGGCGATCCCATGTCCATTGTTATCGGCCGAGGGGGTCTGCCACGATTACAGTTCGAGAGCTCCGAACTGAGTAAGGAACTCGCCGCGTTCTTGGCGGCAGTCCCGTGGAACAACCAGTCAGTTTGCGTCGATGGGTGAGTATGGCGGGCAAGGAACTATAGTCCGCCGAGCCGGCCCGGCCAGGCGTGCCACCCCGGTGCTGTACAGGGTGGGCGGATTCGGCTATGGATAGTGGGGCCGTGGCGTCCGACAGCAGGCAGGAAACGCGCGCCAAGCGCGCCAGCACGACGGCCGTGCTCGCGGCGGCGATCCGCGCCAGCCACCTGCGCTGGCACCAGCCCCCGATTGTCGCCGACACCTACGCGATCCAGATGATCACCCCGTTCTGGCGGCTGGTCGCCAACAACTGGGCGATGAACAGGATCATCGTGCATCGGCTCCTGAAGCAGTTCAAACCGATCCACACCGAGAACATCCTGCGCCTGCGCTTCGCCGAGGACCACCTGCGTGAAGCGGTGGCGGCCGGAGCCCGGCAATACGTGATCCTCGGCGCGGGCCTCGATTCCTTCTGCCTTCGCCAGGGAGACCTCGCCGGCCGGCTGCGCATCTTCGAGGTCGATCGTCCGGCGTCGCAGGACCTGAAACGCGACAAGCTGCTCAGCATAAACGGCCACCTGCCGGCAAACCTCGTGTTTACCCCGGTGGATTTCGAGACCGAGCGGCTCGACGAGGCTCTCACGCGGGCCGGCTACGACAGCGCGGTGCCGGCGTTCTTCTCCTGGCTGGGCACCTCCTACTACCTGACGCGCGACGCCGTCCGCGACACGTTCGGCCGCATCGGCGCGGTGGCGGCGCCCGGCACCCGAGTCGCCCTCGACTACAAGTATCCCCGCCATCTCGTGCCCGCCGACGGCCTGCTGTTCGCCGACAAGCTCGACCAGTTCGTCGCCAAGCGCGGCGAACCGATGCTGTCGATGTTCACGCCGGACGAACTGAATACCGAACTGCGCCGCGCCGGCTTCACCGAACTCGACCACGTATCACCCGAGCAGCAGGCACGGCGCTACCTGGCCGGGCGCAGCGACATGACCGCACCGGCGCCCAACTTCGCCTTCGCGCTGTTCGCCGCGTGACCGGCGGGATGGGCGGGGAGCCGCGTACGCCGGCGGTCGGTCGGGGAGCATAGTAGAGACCGTCCCCAGCGCGGGCGGCGCCCGTGCGGCACCCCGCGCTGATTCCGGCGTCACGCGCATCCGCACCGCCGGGCTGAGGTTGACCACGATCCTGCCGTCGCGGAGGCGATGGCCGGCAAGGCGGCGCTGGTCGACGAGGCCCCGGCGGCACTGATAGCGGTGAGCGAGGTAGCCGCCTGCGAGCGGTAAGGTGTTTCCTGCACCTGCACCTGTCGCACGGAAACCCAGGCCGTGGCCACCTGCCGTGCACGGCGCGGGCCCGAGGTCGACATACCGCTGAACCTGCCGTAACTGGTAGTGCCCGACCTCCAAAAAGCGGTACCGAGGTTCATCAAAACATCGCAGTCTTTATCAAAACCGATATCGAAGAGTGTTTCTGCGGTGTCTAAACTAGACATCATGTCAGGCAACCGCGCGACGGCACGACCACCACGCTTCGATGGCACCCTGGAAAAACTGTTGTTTGCGGCGGGATTGGCGCTCGGGATCATCCCGCTGTTGATCGGCTGCAGCAGTGCGACCTTGAAGTTCACGCCGACTCCCCTGGTGATCTCTCCGGATGCCGCGACGGGCCCCGACTATAGAGCCGAAGGCAGCATCGACGGCGCGGAGGACATCGACTACTTCGAGTTGGTACTCAAAAACGACTTCAATACCGTCGTGGTGATGACCACCGGCGCCACGGACACCGCGGGGCAGGTGGAAGACCAGGACCGTATCCCGATCACTACCGAGTGCCGGGGAGAACGGCACGAGGCTGAGGCCCCTTGCGTATGGGGGGCCGATGCGAACATCGACACGCCGAATCCGGACCGCTCGTGGAAGTTCAATACCATGGCGGCGTCGAACAACTTCCTCTGGGAAGGGAGCCTCGCCGCGGGCACTTACTACATCCGCGTGACAGGAGAGAACGGCTCGACCGGCCCCTACGAACTCACCGTCGAACTCGCCAACGCACAGTGTCCGCCAACGCCGGACGATCCGTTTGGGTATTACTGCCGATGAGCGCCGGTTGGCGCCACGGTTCGGCAGCGCTCGGTGCCGTGTGCGTGTCGCTGTTGCTCGCCGGTTGCCAAGTGCCGGGGGGCGACGCACGGGCCGACCTCGCCCGGTTGAGCGCGCAACGCCGGCCGGGTCGGTACTGATGTTCGACAACGGCAACCACTGCCTGGGGCCGCGCAAGGATCTGCCGCCGGTGAGCCGCATCGTGGAGTACGACATCTCTTCCGGTACGGAGGCGCGCTTCGTGCGCGAGTATCGGCTGCCGGAGCGGGACGGCTTTGCCGCCTCCGGGGGTGGAGTGACCGCCATGCCGAACGGCAACTGGCTGATCACCTGGGGCAACAACGGCCCGACCATCGCGGTGAGCGAGGTGGACCCCACCGGCAACGAGATCTTTCGGGTACGCATGACCGGGCACGGCGAGCAATATGGTACCGGCCGCGTGTACCGCGAAGCGGAAGCCGATCTTGCCATACCGCTCAATTTTCCGCCGGCGGAGTAGTGCGCGGGGCGCACGCCGCTCACCGAGCCCGGAGGCGGTACGGTCTGCCGGCTCGGTTTGGGGCATCGTGCGGCGGGCGGGGTGCGGTGTGATGGTGCTGCTGGCGGCCTGCGAGGTGCCGAACCTGCCGTCCGCCGGTTCGTCCGAGGAGCCGTCCGCCGGGTCGCCGGAGGAGCCGGCGGCGCGGGACGACGGGTCGCCGCCGACGTGGGCCCTCGCCGACGTCCACGCCGGCGAGGCCGACGGGGTACTGCGCTTTGCGGTGAGCCGTCCGGCCGCCTCCGACGCACCGACCACGATCTCCTACGCCACCGAGGACGGTACCGCGACCGCCGGCGAAGACTACCGGCAGGCGAGCGGCTCCCTGTCCTTCCCCGCCGGGTCGACCCTGGCGCAGCCGGTCGAGGTGACCATCCTCGACGACCGGATCGCCGAGGCGAGTGAAACCTTCACCCTGCGCCTCAGCGACAAGGGCGGTGCGACGCTGGCGGTGGCAACGGCCACCATCGAGGACGACGACGGCGACAACGGCGGCGACAACGACGACGACGGCGACGGCGGCGGCGGCGGCGAGGACGCCACCGCCGCCCGCGTCGTGGTGGTCGAGCCGGCAGCGCTGAATGTCCCCGAGGGCGGCTCCGCCAGCTACACGGTGCGGCTCGGCTCGCAGCCCACCGGCACGGTCACGGTGACGCCGCGGCCTGGCTCGACCGAGCTCTCCGTGGCGCCGCCGGAGCTGTCGTTCACGGCTGCCGACTGGGAGCTGGCGCAGACGGTAACCGTCACCGCGGCCCAGGACGCCGACGCGTTGGCGGACGCCGCGGTGCCCCTGGCGCACGACGTGCGCGGCGGCGGCTACGACGGCGCCCACGCGGCGCTGCCGGTGACGATCGTGGAAGACGATGTGTCCACCCTGGGGGTGGCGCCCGCGCGCGTCTCCGAGCGGGGGGCCGTGCTGAGCTTCGCGGTGACCCTGAGCCGGGCCGGCGGACGTACGGCGACCGTGGACTACGCCACCGCGGACGATACCGCCACCGAGGGAGAGGACTACGCGCGGGCCACCGGCACGCTGAGCCTTCCAGCCGGATCCACCGCTGCGCTGACCATCGAGGTCACCGTCCTGGACGACCTGCTGGACGAGCCCGACGAAGAGCGGCTCACGGTGACGCTGAGCAACGCGACGGTGCCGCTGGCAGGTGGCGGCGTCACCGCCACCGTGGCGGGGACCATCGAGGACGACGACCCGCCGCCGCGGCTCGAAATCGCCGACGCCGGCCTGGTCGAAGGGCAGGGGGACGGCACGATGCGGTTCGCGGTGAGCCTGACACCGGCCAGCGGTCGGACCGTGACCGTGCACTACGCCACGGCGGACGGCAGCGCCACCGCGGGTGAGGACTACACGGCGGTGAACGGCACGCTGACCTTCGACGCCGGCGCGGCGGCGCGCACGGTGACGGTGGTGGTCGCCGACGACACCCTGGACGAGGACGATCGGGAGACGTTCACGGTGACGCTGAGCGCGGCGGCGAACGCCACGCTGGAGGCGTCCACCAGGAGCGCCACCGGCACCATCGAGGATGACGATGAGCCGCCGCCGCTACTGCTGACCTCCCTGCAGGTGACCGGCGGCGGCACGATGTATCCCGCATTCGACTCCGGCATCCACCACTACGCGCTGACCTGCGCCAGCCCCACGACGCTGCAGGTGACCGCCGCCGCCGGCCGTGACGGCGCCACGCTGACCCTGCTGCGCGCCGACCCGGCCGACCACCAGGTGGCGCAAGGGATGCTCGACGTGCAGCTATCGGTGGATCAAGACCACGACGTTGCCATCGAGCTCAGCGACGGCGGCGAGACGGCGCGCTACGTCGTGCACTGTCTGCCGGACGACTTTCCCACCATCGCCGTGTTGACGAAGACGGACGACGTCTCGGAAGGGTTCCTGTTCGTCACTCCGCGCTACCCCGGCCCCGACGACAGGAATGTGAAATACATGGCCGTGCTCGACAACAACGGTGTCCCGAGGCTCCATCGTGCCAGAGGCGGTTGGGTATTCGGTCCTGTCCGCTTCCCGATCAGGGCGAACAACCGGACGGTGAAATACCTGCATGGCCGTCAACTGCTGTCGTCCAAATTCAATCTCATCCACGACATCACCGTGTATGCTTCACGAACCAACGGTCACGATCTCAGAGTTACCGAAGATGGTGACGTCATAGGCCTCCTGACGAACACCGCCAAGCGCGATTTCAGCGGGTTTACCGATCGCGACGGGAATCCGTTGGGAGAATTGGAGGTCGTGGACTCGATAATTCGCGAGTACGACCCGGTCTTCGGCGGCTCCGATTTCTATTGGAACTCCTGGGATCATCGGAGCACCATGAAGCCCAGCGACTGCCAGATGGGCAGCCTTGATGGCAGATACGCGTTCATCAACTCGCTGCAGGTTGTCGATGGTGACGTCATCGTCTCGTCTCGCGGGTGCTCCCAGGTCCTGCGCATCAAGCGGTCCGACGGCAGCGGAGACATCGTGTGGAAGCTCGGCGGTACCGATCCCGGCGCGGCGTCGGATGCGGAGTTCCTGGAGATCGTCGACGACCCGGAGGGTGAGTTCTGCGGGCAACACACCGCGGTGCTCACCGATCGGGAGACGGTCCTGCTGTTCGACAACGGTGTCCGCTGCCTCGGCCCAAGGAAGGAACAGCCGACTTTCACCCGAGTGGTGGAGTACGACATCTCATCGGGGACACAAGCCGCCCTGATCCACGACTATCGGCTGCCGAACGAGTATGGGCACTCCCTCTCCATGGGTTCCGTCGAGGAGGTGGAGGAAGGCCGCTGGCTTATTTCGTGGGGTAACGTCCAAGGCGCGACGGTTGCGCTGAACCAGATGATCGCGGTAAGCGAGGTCGCCCCTGCGAGCGGTAAGGTGTTCCTGCATCTGCACATGTCGCACGGAAACCAGGCGGTGCCCACGTACCGTGCACGGCGCGGGCCCGAGGTCGACATACCGCTGAACCTGCCGTAACCGGTAGTTCCCGACGCGCGGGGCCGTCAGGCCCGGCCCGGCCGCGGCATGCGGTAGCCAACGCCGCGCTCGTTGACGACCCAGGCGGGGGTGGTTGCATCATCGCCGAGCTTGCGGCGCAGCGTCCTCACGAATGTGCGCAGGCGCTGCACGTCGGGATCGCCCCGCCCGCGCCAGATCCGGCGCAGCAGCGACTCGTAGCTCAATGTCCGTCCGGCGTTGACCGCGAGCAACCGCAGCAGTTCGTACTCGGTGGCCGTGAGCCGCACCGTGCGTCCGGCAA
Source organism: Spirochaetaceae bacterium (assembly GCA_028821475.1). GTDB lineage: Bacteria > Spirochaetota > Spirochaetia > SZUA-6 > Bin103 > Bin103. The sequence continues at coordinate 35,418 of JAPPGB010000090.1, read as the reverse complement.
CGGTCACGTGGTGATCCTCGTAGCGAATGACAAGGTCGCCGAGTACGAATGGCTCGGCCTCGGCCCGCTTGCGAAGCGCGGCGCCGACCCGCGCGGTCAGCTCCGGCGCCGAGAACGGCTTGACGATGTAGTCGGATGCGCCGAGCTCCAGCGCCCGTGCGACAGTCTCACCCCGTTCGTAGCCGGACATGAAGATGACCGGGAGTTCGGAGAGCTCGGGGACGCTCTCCAGCATTTTGAGCCCGTCGGTTCCGGGCAACATCAGGTCGAGCAGCACCAACTGCGGATCATCGGCCGCGATGATGCCCGAGAGTTCCGCGGGATCGCCGGTCACCACGGAGGCGTAGCCCGCTCCCTTGAGGGCGTCGCGAACGAAGCGCAGCGTATGAGGGTCGTCGTCCACCACGACGATCGGTGCCGGCTCGCGAGCGGGGCAGGTTGCTCCGGGGCGGTTGGAAGCGCTCGCCGGCGTGACGCTGCCCCCGTCGGCAATCGGGATGGTGAAGGTGACTCGCGTGCCCCGGCCCGGCCCGTCACTCTCGGCCCGGATGCGCCCACCGTGGGCCTCCACCAACCCCTTGCAAATGGCGAGTCCGAGGCCGGTCCGCGCCAATCCGTCGTCGCCGACGGTGTGCTTCTGGAACAGACGCGGCAGCAGCTCCGGTGCGACGCCGCGGCCCTGGTCGGAGATCGACACCGCGACGAACACTGCGTCGCGCTCGGCGGACAACCGGATGGGAAAGGACGTGGGCGAGTGCCGGGCCGCGTTGGACAGAAGGTTGTTGAGAACCTGGACGATGCGCCGCCGATCGGCCATCACCTTCGGGAGCTCCGTGGAAAGATCGATCACCACGGCGTGCCGCCCGCCGCCGGAAAGGAAGGTGGTTCGCGCCTGTTCCACGAGCGTCGCGAGCACCGTGGGCTCGGGCGCGACCGAGAGCGTGCCCGCGTCGATCCGGCCTGCAGCGAGCAGGTCGCTGATCAGGCTGTCCATGAGGTTGGCCTGGTCGTTGATGATGCGGAAGAACTGCAGCACCTCCGGATCCACTCCGCGTGCCGAATCCAACACCGTTGAGGCGGAGCCCTTGATCGAGGTCAGCGGCGTGCGCAACTCGTGACTCACCATGCTCAGGAACTCCGCGCGCAGCCGCTCAAGATCTTCAAGTGGAGCGAGATCCTGCATGGTGACCACCACCGTCTCGACCTCGCCGTTCGCGGATTGGATCGGGACCGCGTTGGCAAGCGTTCGGATGCTGCGCCCGCCGGGAACCGAGAGCACGATCTCCTCGGCGCGTACCGTCTTTGCCGTGCGCAACTCATGCGCGCGCGCGACCTCATCAAGCGTGAACCCGCGTCCGTCGGCGCGCCGGCAGGTGATTGAGCCGAGCAACTTCTCGGATGGTTGCCCCGGCATCCAAAGAGCCTCCACGATCCGCGACGCCTCCCGGTTGAACGAGACCGGCGTGCCGGTCCGCGCCTCGAACACCATGACCCCGACCGGCAAGGTCTCGATCAGGGCTGCGATATCCGCGCGCTCACGCTGCTCCTCGCGGTGCGTGCGGGCGTTGGCGATCGCCGCCGCCGCCGGCGTGGCGAACAATTCCAGGATCTCTTCGTCCGCGGTCGTGAACTCCTGTCCGTCCTCCTTCTCGGCGAGGAAGATATTACCGACATGCACGCCGCGGTGGCGCATCGGGGTAACCTGGAACGTCTTCGACAGCAACGGCTCGGAGGAGAAACCGAGCGAGCGCACGTAGGCGAGCAGGTCGCTCATCCGCATCGGACCGTCGAGATCTCGCAGGTGCTCGAAGAACCGGGTTCCATCGGGCCATTTCAGGAGTCTGTGAAACTCCTCAGGCGCGAAGCCCGAATGGGCCAGGTCTTCAATCGACCCGGCGGCATCCACCACGGTAATGGTACCGTAGCGCGCGGTTGTGAGCGTGCGGGCGCTCTCCACCGTCTCGCGCAGCACGGTGCCCACATCGAGGCTCGCGGTGATGCGGAGCATGGCGGCGTTGAGTTGCGAGATGCGTTCGTACAGCGCAATGGACTGTTGCGTCAACTGATCGTGTTCGTTCATCGGTTCAACCCTGCTGCAGGACAGATCAAGCAGCGCGGGCGAGTCTGGTCACCACCACCACAGCATTGAAGTCGCCGTCGAGTCCGAGTTCGAAGGACCGGAGGACTCGGGGCCCAACGATCCGAAAGTTCACATAGCGTCCATTATAGAACCCCATTGAATCCCATTCGATATCGGTTTCGCTAAACTAAGTGATGATACGATGAGCTCTCGGCTGTTTCGTACATCGCCGGAACCACCCGCGCGACCCCCGAGTCGTTACCGTGCGGCATCGATGGAACCGGCCTGGCAGCGCGCGTCCATGCCCCAACCGCGGCAGGAGAGCGGGCGAACGCGGCGGGCCCGATCATGCCGTCGGCCACGGCGGTAGCGGTTCGGGAAGATCACCACGGCCAGGTACTGGAACGAGTGCCAGTGTCGAGGCCCTCGAACGCCTCGTCCAGGTTCTGCCGCGTCGGCGTCCTCCCGCAGCACGGCGGGGAACAGCAGTTGGCGGCAGCCGGTGGTAAACGGCCCGTCCGGCGCCGCCGAGTGCTGTACAGGGTACGAGGATTCGGCTATTGATAGAGCGTCAGTGGCGACCGAAAGCAGGCAGGAAGCGCGTGTCAAGCGCGCCAGCACGACGGCAATCCTCGCGGCGGCAATCCGCGCCAGCCACCTGCGCTGGCACCAGCCGCCGATCGTCGCCGACACCTACGCGATACACATGATCACCTACTTCTGGCGGCTGGTCGCCACCAACTGGGCGCTGAACAGGCTCTTCGTCCATCGCCTGCTGAAGCTGTTCAAGCCGGTGCACACCGAAAACATCCTACGCCTGCGCTTTGCCGAGGACCACCTGCGCGAAGCGATTGCCGCCGGAGCCCGGCAGTACGTGATTCTCGGCGCCGGCCTGGACTCCTTCTGCCTGCGCCAGGGAGACCTCGCCGACCGCTTGCGCATCTTCGAGGTGGATCATCCGGCGTCGCAGAGCATGAAGCGCGACAAGCTCCTCAAGATCAACGACCACCTGCCGGCGAACCTCGTGTTCACCCCGGTGGATTTCGAGACCGAACACCTCGACGATGCGCTCACCCGGGCCGGCTACGACACCGGCGTGCCGGCGTTCTTCTCCTGGCTGGGCACCACCTACTACCTGACGCGCGACGCCATCCGCGACACGCTCGACCGCGTCGCCGCGGTGGCGGCGCCCGGCACCCGCATCGCGCTCGACTACAAGTATCCTCGCCACCTGGTGCCCGACGACGGCCTGCTGTTCGCCGACAAGCTCGACCAGTTCGTGGCCAGGCGCGGCGAGCCGATGCTGTCGATGTTCACGCCAGACGAGCTGAACGCCGAGTTTCGCCGCGCCGGCTTCACCGAACTCGATCACGTGTCGCCCGAGCAGCAGGCGCAGCGCTACCTGGAGGGCCGCACGGACATGACCGCGCCGGCCCCCAACTTCGCCCTCGCGCTGTTCGCCGCCTGACGGGACCGATGGGCCGGGAACCGCTCGCCGCGGCAGCGGGGTTGGGGCACTAGTGGAGACGCATCCGGTCGCGGACGGCGGCGGCGCGTTGCGCTACCAGGGCACCGGCAACGGGCGCATTCGCACCGCCGTCGGTGCCCGCTCGGGCCTGGTCGGCAATCCGTCCGACCTGTTCGGCGGCAAGGTGATCTCCCTGCTGTTCGACGCATTCTCGGCCGCCGTTACGTTGTGCGAGTCGGCGTGCGTGACGGTGGTGCCCAATGCGCGTGACACCACCAGCTTCCCGGACGTGGCCGCACTCGCCCGCTACCGCCATCAGTACGGCTACTACGGAGGCATCCGCCTGATCGAAGCCCTGCTGGTCCGCTTCCACCACTGCTGCGAGGAGCGCGGCATCACGTTGCCGCGGCGCAACTTCACCATTGAATACCGCTCCGACATCCCGTTCGGGGTCGGGCTCGGCGGTTCCTCGGCAATCATCACCGCCGTGTTCAAGGCGCTGATGCAGTTCTACGAGCTCACCGAGCGCGACATACCGAAGGCCGAGCAGCCCAACATCATCCTGGAGGCGGAGACCATCGAGCTGGGCATCAGCGCCGGGCCGCAGGACCGCGTGGTGGCGGTGTACGGCGGCGTCGTGGCGATGGACTTCACCGCCGCCGCGTATGCCGGCAACGGCGGCCGCCACGGCGACTACCGCCCTCTTCCGGCGCACCTGCTGCCGCCGCTGTTCATCGCTTGGCACGAGGGCCTCTCCAAGTCCTCCGGCGCGATTCACAACGTGATGCGCTACCGCGCCGAGGTTGACCACGATCCAGCGATTGCGGAGGCGATGGCCGGCAAGGCGGCGCTGGTCGACGAGGCCCTGGCGGCGCTCCACGGCGGAGCACCGACCCGCCTCGGGCCGATCATGGACCGCGACTTCGACCTGCGCCGCTCGGTGTACGATCTGCCGCCGGAGCAGGTGCGCATGATCGACATCGCCCGCGAGCAGGGCGCGCACGCCAAGTTCGCCGGCTCCGGCGGCGCGGCGATCGGCACCTACGAGGACGCCGGCCACCTGCAGCGGATCTGCGCCGCCTACCGCGCGGAGGGCTTCGCCATCGTCCCCGTACACGTAAGCGAACCCACCCCTTAACCGCCACTCAGCCTGTCACCGACTGCAGCAACCGCATGCTTGAGCCGTTGGGGCGTTTCGTAGAGCATAGCGCACAAGGAGATTGGAGGTGAGGACCATAAGGAAGCTGAGTGTCAGCGGTCTGCTTTCCTTCGCGCCGGATTCGTCGCCATTCGACCTGCAAGCGCTGAATGTCCTCATCGGGCCGAACGGATCCGGCAAGTCGAATTTCATCGAGGTCTTGGAGTTGTTGTCGGCTGCTCCGCACAATCTTGCCGCCGCGGTACGCGACGGCGGCTTGCCCAACGAGTGGCTGTGGAGAGGGAACGGCCCTCTAAACCATGCGGAGGTTGACGTCCATTTGGGAGAAAACACGCCGACTGGTAGGCCGCTGAGGTACAGGCTCAGGTTTGCACCGGTACAGAACCGCCTTGAGATCGTCGACGAGGCGATAGAGGAACTCGAACCGCAACCGGGAGAGGAAGATGTTTACTTCTACTACCGGTTCCAGGAAGGGCATCCGGTACTGAACGTCAAGGATAACCACGGGAGCTCGATTAGGCGACAACTCAAGCGCGAAGATCTGACTCCTGACCAGTCAGTGCTCTCGCAGCGAAAGGATCCGGAACAGTATCCCGAAGTAACCTGGACGGGTCACAGGCTCGGTGCGATCCGCACCTTTCGAGAATGGACCTTCGGCAGGTATGCGCGGCTTCGACGGCCACAACCGCCGGACCTCCCTGACGACCAGTTGTTGCCGGATAGCAGCAACCTGGCCCTGGTGGTGAACCGGCTCGAGCACTCGGACGAGACCCGCACTCGCGTCAATTCGCTGCTGCGGCAGTTCTTCCCGCGTTTCGAACGGTTCTCCACGCTGGTTTCCGGCGGCGCGGTACAGTTCTTCCTGCACGAAACGAATTTCGATCCAATCCCCGCCACCAGGATATCGGATGGCACCCTCCGTTTCATCGCGATATTGGCCACGCTGCTATCCCCATCTCCGCCGGCATTGGTGTGCATGGAAGAACCGGAACTCGGGTTGCATCCTGACGCCGTCGCGCTTCTCGCCGATCTTCTCGTGGAGGCCTCCGAACGCATGCAACTCGTGGTCACGACCCACTCCGATGCCCTCGTGTCCGCGTTGACCAACCACCCGGATGCGATAGTCGCGTGTGAACGGCCAGGCGCCGCCTCCATGCTGAGGCGTTTGGACCCGGCGCAACTTGCTAGTTGGCTCGAAGAATACCGGCTGGGCGATCTGTGGCGCATGGGCGACCTCGGTGCCAATCCATGAGCGGAATCACCAACTTCTCGCACGGTTACGACGGGCGACGAGGCCCTCCAGCAAGGGGGATTACCACAAAACCAAGCACGCCGGTGATCTGTTGAAGCGAATCGATCGCCACCTCGCGGCCGCGCGATGCCGGCACTGCGCACGCTTGTTCAACGTACTCGGCACCATAATCGCGACAACGTGAGGATTAGTTGAGACGACTGGGCGGTTATCCGAACAAGCGTTCAAACCCGGGTGACCGCTGCTGGATAGAGCACTTACCCACCGGCGCACCGTGAACTGGCCAGCCCTCCCAACCGCGGCATGAGGGAGTTGCCTCGAAGAAGACCAGTCAACCACCGACTACTAGTCCGGGGGGTAGCGGCCAGCCGGGGCCGAGGGCGAGGAAGGGAGGGTTGTGGAGGTCGTGCTTGTTGTAGCGGAGGGGACGGCCGGTGCGCGCCTGCACGATGCGTCCGCCGACGGACCGCAGCAGGGCGTCGCCGGCCGCGGTGTCCCACTCCATGGTGGGGCCGAAGCGCGGATAGTAGTCGGCCTCGCCGGCGGCCACCATGCCCAGCTTGATGGCGCTGGACAGGCGCCTGATGGTGAGCCCGCCGTGGGCGGCGCGCAGCCGGCCGACCAGCCGCTCGGTGTTGGCGGCGAAGTGGCTGGTGCTGGCGACTACCACCGGCACCTGCCGCGCCGCCGGGCCGCCCGGTTCCAACCGCGTCCCGTTGCCCGCTTCGAGGGCGCCGTTGCTCGCCTCGCGCAGCAGGTACGCTCCCCACCCCGCGGCGCCATAGTACAGGTGGTCGGGCACCGGCGCGTAGATCACCCCCAGCGACGGCACGCCCGCCTCGCACAAGGCGACGTTCACCGAGAATTCGTCGCCGCCGCGGATGTACTCCTTGGTACCGTCGAGCGGATCCACCAGCCACAGCCGTTGCCAGGTGCGGCGCACCGCCGCCGCGGCGATACGGCCTTCCTCGCTCACCACCGGAATCCCCGGCGTGGCCTTCGACAGCACTTCTTCGAGCGCCGCCTGCGCCGCCTCGTCGGCCTGCGTCACCGGCGTGTCGTCCGCCTTGCGCCGCACCGCCAGCGATCCGCTCCGGTGCTGCAGCACCACCTCGCCGCCGCGCACCGCCGCCCGCATCGCGCCCTCCAGGAGCTGCACCGTACCGCCACCCACGCTCCTCACCATATCCGGTTTGTGCGCCCGCCGCGACAGGGCTACCGGCGGCCCGGCGGCCCGGCGGCCCAGGCGGCCCCGCCACAGCAGGGCTCCGCTCGACCACCGAGCACACGATCGCGATGGCGGCGCCGGTTTACGGAGCCTCGCGAACGGATTAGCATGGGACCAAGAACGACTCCGGCGTGTGACTGGTTGTTTGCCGTCCGACTGCCCTCCGCATGAACTGCCTGCGTGGTGCCCTCGTTGACTCGATGAATCTAGAATTTGGTTGGTTTCCAGGCTGCTTCGCTCGCGCCGATCCGGGTCTGCTGGAGGAGTGCGCGGCGCTCTACTCAAACCACTATGGCACATGGAGCGCTCAGGCGCCCCCGCCGGGCTCGCCGGGCTCGCCGGTACGCCTGTCGGCAGCGCGCCTCAAGCGGTGGTTCGACTCCGACGACTCCCGGATCGCCGTGGCACGCGCCGGCTCCGAGTTGGTCGGATACGCCATTGCCGGTCAGATGAAAGCCCCCAGGTGCGGAGTCGTCTCCTGGGTTACACAACTCGTCGTCCACGAATCATACCGGCGCCGCAACGTGGGAAAGCGGCTGTTGTTCTCGATCTGGGGGATGTCCAACCACTACGCGTGGGGCCTCGTGACGGCAAACCCGTATGCCGTACGGGCACTCGAAAAGGCCACTCGCCGGCGCTGTCGGCCGGCCCGCATCAAGAGAAGCAACCGGAGACTGCACAGGCTCGGATGCGAGCACGTAGGGTACGTCAACGAGCAGACGGAAGTCGATGTCGGCCCCGGACGGTCTCGTATCCGGACCGACTTCTTCCTGGACCACTCCGACCTTGGCGAGATGATTGCCCAAGCGAGGTCGGACGACAAGCCGTGGCTGCTGGGATCCCTGCCGGAAGGATGGGAGTGGTTCGCCTTTACGTTCTCCGATCAGGATCAGATCCGGCTGAGTTCGACCGAGATCGCCACCATGTTGGAGGCGTCGGATCAGATCACCAGGCAGGCGTACGCGCGGATGACGCTGGATCACGATCACCGCTGGGCGCGCCATACCGCCAAGGAGAGCCGGGAGATCATCGAGTACTGCCGCCTCGAACCAGGCCAGGCTGTTCTTGATTTCGGCTGCGGCACCGGCCGGCACGCCATCGAACTCGCGGCGTCGGGCGTACGGGTTACCGGTGTCGACTACGTAGGGGAATTCGTCGCGAAGGCCGCGTCAAGGGCGCAGCAACTGGGCGTGCCGGGTAGCCGCTTTGTGAATGCCGATTGTCGGGACGTACAGCTATGCGAAGTGTTCGACGCTGCCGTGTGCTTGTACGACGTGGTTGGTACGTACGCCGACCTGGAATCCAACACCAGGATGCTCGCCAATCTCGCGCACCACCTGAAGCCGGGAGGTTTCGCGTTGGTATCCGTCATGAATCTTGCTCTGACCAAGCGGCGAGCCACGCGCGTCTTCTCGATCACGGACGAACCGGACAACCTGTTGAAGCTCCCGCCAAGCAACACCATGGAGACCACGGGAGACATCTTCGATCCCGCCTACTACATGCTGGACGAGGAGAGCAACGTGGTATACCGGAAAGAGCAGTTCACCAGGGGATCGGACCTTCCAACCGAATTGATCGTGCGCGACCGGCGATTCTCCGCGGACGAGATAACCACCTTGTGCAGCGACGCCGGCTTGGAAGTGGTGTGGACCAGACCGGTTCGAGCAGGACGGTGGGAGCGGCGGCTCGACGAACAGGATGACCGTGCGAAGGAGATTCTTGTCCTCTGCCGCAAGCTTCCCCGAGGCGGCCCGGAGCGCAGCGCGGCCGTCCACGGCCCGTAGACGGGGGCGGCGGATGTGCGTAGCATTGCGGCGGGGGGGAACTTATGTGCGGGATCGTGGGATACGTCGGGCCGCGTCCGGCGGCGGAGCTGCTGGTAACCGGGCTGCGGCGCCTGGAATACCGGGGCTATGACTCGGCGGGAATAGCTACCCTCGACGGCGAGGGTGTGCTGCACCGGCACCGCACGGTGGGCGAGGTCGACAACCTGGCGCGCAAGGTGGCCGCCGAAGGCGCCCCCGGCACTACCGGCATCGCGCACACCCGGTGGGCCACGCACGGCGCTCCCACGGAGCGCAATGCCCATCCGCACCTCGACGCCGGGGGCACCATCGCCGTGGTGCACAACGGCATCATCGAGAACTACCGCTCGATCCGCGCCTTCCTCACTGAGCAAGGCATCGATCCGGTCAGCGAGACCGACACCGAGGCGCTCGCCCAGCTTATCGGTTTCCTGTACCACGACGGCGGCAACGGCGAGTCGGGCAACCTGCTCGCGTCGGTACGGCGTGCGCTGCACGACGTGCGCGGCACCTTCGGCCTGCTGGTGCTGAGCCGCGATCATCCGGACCAGGTCATCGCCGCCCGCCGCGGCAGCCCGGTGCTGGTCGGCGTCGGCGACAGCGAGCACGTGGTGGCCTCCGACGGCGCCGCGGTGATCGAGCACACGCGCCAGGTGGTGTACCTGGACGACAACGAGGTCGCGCTGCTGACCCGCGACGGCCTGCGCGCCTTCACCATCGACGACATCCCGCTGAGCAAGCACGTCAGCACCCTCGAGGTGCGGCTGCAGGAGATCGAGCTCGACGGCCACCGCCACCACATGAGCAAGGAGATCCACGAGCAGCCCGCGGCGCTGCGCAACACGCTGCGCGGGCGCGTCGATCTGGCCGAGGGCAAGGTGGTGCTGGGCGGACTGGCCGACCGCGAACGCGAGCTGGCCCGCTTCCAGCGCGTCATCCTCACCGGCTGCGGCACCGCCTGGCACGCCGGCCTGATCGGCGAGTACCTGTTCGAGGAGCTGGCGCGCGTGCCGACCGAGGTGGAGTACGCCAGCGAGCTGCGCTACCGCAATCCGGTCATCCCGCGCAACACGCTCGGCATCGTGCTCAGCCAGTCGGGCGAGACCGCCGACACGGTGGCCGCCTTGCGCGAGTTGCAACTCAAGGGCGCCACCGCCCTCGGCATCGTCAACGTGGTGGGGTCCACGATCGCGCGCGACACCGACGCCGGCGTCTACCTGCACGTCGGTCCGGAGATCGGCGTGGCCAGCACCAAGGCGTTCACCGGCCAAGTGGCCGTGCTGGCCCTGCTGGCGATCAACATGGGCCGCCGCCGCCACCTGTCCGCCGAGCGCACCGCCGACCTGCTCGGCCAGCTCGACGCGATACCGGCCAAGATCGAGCGCATTCTGGACATGGCGGATGCCATCCGCGACCTCACCGAACGCTACGTCGAGCGCCACAACTGGCTCTACCTGGGCCGCGGGGTCAACTATCCGGTGGCCCTGGAGGGTGCGCTCAAGCTGAAGGAGATCAGCTACATCCACGCCGAGGGGCTGCCGGCGGCGGAGATGAAGCACGGGCCGATCGCCCTGATCGACCGCGGCATGCCGGTCGTGGTGGTGGCCCCGCACGATCACACCTACGACAAGGTGGTGGCCAACATAGAAGAGGTGAAGGGCCGCGACGGCAGCATTATCGCCATCGCCACCGAGGGCGACCGCCACCTGGCGGAACTGGCGGACGCCATCATCTACGTGCCCAAGACCCACCCACTGCTGTCGCCGCTGGTCACCAGCATCCCGCTGCAGCTCATGGCCTACTACGCGGCGCTGGCGCGCGGCCACAACGTCGACCGCCCCCGCAACCTCGCCAAGAGCGTTACGGTCGAGTAGCTCGACCGTTTAGTGGAGTGACTCCACCGTTCGGTCGAGTAACTCGACCGTTTGGTGGAGCAGGCGGGCTCTATGCCTTGCGGCGGGTGAGCCGCTTGGCGTCGCGCAACGCGCGGCCCGGGAACCAGCCGGGCGAACGCCGCCCCTGCGCGCGGGCGATGCCGACGTTCATCAACAATCCGATGCCGATCATCGCGGTCCACAGCGACGATCCGCCGTACGACACCAGCATCAGCGGGATGCCGGTGATCGGCAGCACCCCCATCGCCATGCCGATGTTCACCAGCGCATGGAACAGGATCATCGCCACCACCCCGGCCGCGATCAGGGTGGCGAACGGGTCGCGCGCCGCGTACATGATCACCAGGCCGCGCGCCAGCATCACGGCAAACAGCAGCAGCACCAGAACGCCGCCGAGAAAGCCCGACTCCTCGGCGAGGATCGAGAAGATGAAGTCGGTGCTCTGCTGCGGCAGGTAGCGCAGGTGGCTCTGCGTGCCCTGCAGGAAGCCGGTGCCGGACAGCCCGCCGGCGCCGACCGCGGTGACCGACTGGATGATGTTCCAGCCGGCCCCGCGCGGATCCACCCACGGGTTCACGAAGATGACCAGCCGCATGATCTGGTACTCCTTGAGCACCATCGACATCGCCAGGCCGCCGGCCACCGCCAGGGCGAGCAGCGCCGCCCCGTACAGGATCCAGTAGTAGTAGGCGCGCCGGTAGCGCCGCTGGCCGGTCGCCGCCAGCACCGCCACCACGGCCAGCACCGCCAGCGAGTAGCGCGCCACGCCGGGGTCGGTCACCAGCCGCCAGACGCCCGGCTCGCGGGTGGCGAGCAAGCCCTGCATCGCCGGGATGGCCGCGAACACCAGCGTCAGGAAGCCCAGCAGCGTCACGAACAGCAGGTGGCGGACGCGCGCCCCGGCCATCAGCGCCATGGTCAGAAAGATCGGACAGTAGATCAGCGCCGTGCCCATGTCGGGCTGCAGCACGATCAGCCCCACCGGCGCCACCACCACCAGCAGCCCGAGCAGAAAGCGCGGCAGTTCCGCGACGCCATTGCCTATCTCCGACAGGTAGGCGGCCAGGAACAGAATGGTCGCGATCTTGACGAACTCGGACGGCTGGATGCCCAACTCGCCGATGCCCAGCCAGGAACGCGCGCCATTGACCTGCCGCCCGAACATCAGCGTCACCACCAGCAGCGCCAGCGCGGCCAGGAAGATATACGGAGTGCGCGCCTTGTAGCGCTGGTGATTGGTCACCGCGAACGCCACCATCAGCACCAGGCCGCTGGACGCCCACACGATCTGCTTGATCCACTCGTTGGAGACCGACACCCCGGCCGAGTTCACCCCGCTGGAGTACACGAACAGAATGCCGGTGCCCAGCAGCGCCAGGGTGGGCAGCAGCAGGATGGGATCGACCGCGCGCAGGGCGCTGAAACCCGACCCCAGGATGCCGGCGCCGCCACGGCGCTCGGCGTTGCCCGTGGCCGCTCTCATGCCGGCTCTCCCTCGCCTTCGCTCTCGCCTTCGCCGGTGGGCTGCCCGGCGCCCTCTTCGGTGGACTCCTCGTCCTCCTCATGCCGCAGCGGATTGAACACCGCCTCGCCGTACCACGGCTTCAGGTAGTCCACCGCTTCCGCCACCGTCTGCCCCGAGAACGCGGCGTGGAAGATCAGGTTCGCCGCCTTGGCGGCCCACCACTCCCACACGTTCACCGCCTCCACCATCGCCACCACGACGATCTGCTGTTCGGGGTCGGCGGCGCCGTACGGCCCGTAGGCGGCGAACCAGGAGTGCCATTGCTCCTCCAGCCCCACCTCGCCGGTACCGGTCTTGCCGGCCACCGCCACCGCGTCGGTGGTGATGACCGGCTTCGCCGTGCCGTCCGTGATCACCAGCCTCATGGCGTCGCGCACGGCCGAGAACGTCGCGGCGCTGATCTCGGCACGATGCAGCAGCTCGCGCTCGGTCTGCTCCAGAACCTCGCCGGTCTCGCCGTCACGGATCTCCTTGACCACGTGCGGGCGGTAGATTTCGCCGTTGTTCACGACCATCGCGACCAGGTTGGCGATCTGCAGCGGGGTGACGGTGATGTAGCCCTGGCCGATCGACAGGTTCACGGTGTCGCCGCCCACCCACGAGGTGCCGCGTTCGCGCAGCTTCCACGCCGGCGTCGGCACCGATCCCGCCGTCTCCCCGGGCAGGTCGACTCCGGTCGCCGCACCGAGGCCGAACGCCAGCGAGTAGTCCGCGATGCTGCCGATGCCGAGCGCGAGACCGGCCTGGTAGAAGTAGATGTCGCAGGACTGCGCGAGCGCGTCATCCATGTCGATGCGGCCGTGCCCCTCCTCTACCCAATCCTTGAAAATCCGGTCGCCGAACACGAACCGGCCGCGGCACATCACCGAGCGAAACGGAGAGTAGGTGCGTTCCTCGAGCAGCGCCGTCATCATCAGGATCTTGAACACGCTCGCCGGCGCGTATGCGGCGCGGATGGCGCGGTTGACGAACGGAAACGCGGGATCGGAAGCCGCTGCACTGAACGCCGCCGGACCGCCGTCGCCGATGAACGCCTGCGGATCGAACCACGGGTAGGAAACCATGGCCAGAATCTCGCCGGTGGCCGGCCGCAACACCACGACCGATCCGATACGCGGGCCAAGCGCCACCTCCGCCGCGCGCTGCAGGCGCGCGTCGATGGTCAGCACGATGTCGGAGCCGGGCCGCGGCGCCACCGCGGTCTGCCACACGTCGGTAACCGCGCGCTCGTGCACGTCCACGGTGCGGTGTCCGACGCCGTCGCTCCCGCGCAGCACCGACTCGTAGCGCTTCTCGACACCGCTCTTGCCCACCACGTCGCCGGACGTGTAGCCCTCGTTGAACAGCACCTGCAGTTCCTCGCGGGTCACGTCGCCCACGTAGCCGGTGACGTGCGCGAGCGAACCGATTGCGCCGTAATCGCGCGCCGGCTCGCTGTGCCAGGTGACGCCGGGAAACGCGTCGATCTGTTCCGCCAGCGTGGCGATGGTGCCGAAGTCCACGTTGCGCTTCAGCTCGACGGAGCGGAACAGGTGACGCATGTGGCGCGGTACCCGCTCCGCCAACCGGTGCGGCTCCACTCCCAGGTTGCCCGCGAGCCGTTCAAGCAGGTCGGGCAGCATGCCGGCCGGCACCTCGCCGGGAACCAGGTCCACCGAGAACGCCGGCCGGTTGGTCACCAGCACCCGGCTGTAGGTGCGGTCGAAAATCTTGCCGCGCTGGGCGTGGATGGGGATTTCGCGGCGCGCGACGCTGCTCGCGCGGGTACGGAACTCGACGCCGCGGACCACCTGCAGGAAGAACAGGTAGCCGCCGACCAGCAGCAGCGCGGCCCCGATGCCGGCGGCAAAGCCGATGGCGCGCCGCTTGAGCATGACCCGCTGCTCGATATCGCTCATGGCGTCGACCGGGGATTGGCGGTGCGCAACAGCCGGACCTGGCTCAACAGCGCGAACAGGGGCGGCGACAGGACGACGTTGTACGCCGACTCGATCCAGAACCGCTCCTCCAGCAGGTGCGCGTCGAGCGGTATCTGGAACGCCAGCGACAGCAGGCCGCTGGCGATGCCCTTGATCAGCGCCGCGCCGGCCACCAGCAGCACCGGCACCACCAGGGCGCTGGCCCGGATCAGCCCGTACGGCAGGCCGGCGCAGAACCCCACCAGGGCCTTCACGATGGCGTTGAAGCCGAGCGGCGAAAGGGTCACCACGTCTTCCAGCAGGCCGCCCACGAAGCCGGCGATCTGCCCACTCATCGACCCGCGGCGCAGGGCCAGAAACACCACCAGGATCAACTGCAGATCGGGCTTCACCCCGAATACCGCCACGAACTCCAGCACCGTAGTCTGCAGCAGCACCGCGGCGCCCAGCAGCAGGATGGTCAGAATGATCGGACGATGGTCCACTGCCGAGCTGCCGGCCAACTAGCCCTCCCGCGGGATGATCACGAACAGGTACTCCAGCCGCGCCACGTCGATAGCGGGGTCCAGCTCGACGTCGAGCGCATTGCCATGGGTCTCGGTGCGCACCTCGCGCACCTCGCCGACCAGGAGTCCGGCCGGAAACACTCCCCCCAGCCCCGAGGTAATGACCTGCTCGCCCGCCTCGATCAGGTCGCCGGCGGCGCTGTTCACGTGGCGCATGAGCAGGGTGTTGGATCCCGACCCGAGTCCCTGCACCAGGCCGTCATAGCGCACGTCGCGCAGGCGGCCGGCGACGAACGATGCCCGCGCGCTGATCGGCTGCACCAGAGCGCTGCGCTCGTCCACCTCGATCACCCGTCCCACCAGCCCCTGCACGCCGTCCTGCAGCGCCACTACCACCATGTGGGCGCGCACGCCGTCGCCGGTCCCGCGGTTGATGGTCAGATTGGTGAACTGGTTGCCGGGCGCGCGCGCCATCACCTCGGCGGGCACGTGGCGGAAGGTGGCGGGCGCGGCGAATCCGAGCTGGCTCCTCAACTCGGCGTTCTGCCGCTCCAGCTCGTCGATGTCGCTGGACAACTGCTCCAACTCCAGCAGACGCTGCCGTGCCGCCTCCAGTGCCACCCGCATCCGGCGCAACTCGGCTATGGTGTTCCAGGAACCGCCGAAGAAGGCGGCCACCTCGTGCATGGCCAACTGAAGCGACGAGAACACGCTGCGCCCGATCCGCTCGGACGCGGCCGCCACCGGCCGATGGGACAGGATCATCATGACCGTGCCCAGCGCCAGCAGGGCCACCAGGACGACCCCGGCGCGGTGGCTCGATACGAAGGAGTTGACCGCCTGTCGACTCCCGTTTGCTTCCACCGGCGGTCAGTTGCGGTAGTTGAAGTACTTGCGGTCCCGGTCGCGCATGCTTTCCAGGAAGCGCCCGGCGCCGAGCGCGACGCACAGCAGCGGGTTCTCGGCCACCGAAACCGGCACGCCGGTCTCCTGGTGGATCAGGTTGGGCAAACCCTTCAGCAGCGAGCCGCCGCCGGTCATCGTAATGCCGCGCTCGATGATGTCCGCGGCCAGCTCGGGCGGCGTCTTGGCAAGGTTGCGCTTGATCTCCTCCACCACCGAGTTGGTGATCTCGGTCAGCGACTCGCGTATCTCCACGGAGTCCACTTCCAGGCGGCGCGGCAATCCGGTAATCGCGTCCCGGCCCATGATCTCCATCTTTTCGATCTTCTTGTCGGGCGCTGCGTTGCCGATGGTGATCTTGACCTTTTCGGCGGTCTCGTTGCCGATGATCAGGTTGTGCACCGTGCGCACGTGCTTGATGATGGCGTCGTCGAACTCGTCGCCGCCGATGCGGATGGCGCTCGACACCACCATGCCGCCGAGCGAGATCACCGACACCTCGGTGGTGCCGCCGCCGATGTCGCACACCATGTGGCCGGCCGGCTCCAGGAACGGGATGTCGGCACCGATCGCGGCCGCCATCGACTCCTCGATCAGGTACACCTCACGCGCGCCGGCCTGCTCCGCGCTCTCCCGCACCGCGCGCCGCTCCACCTCGGTGATGCTGGTGGGAATGCCGATCACCATGCGCGGCTTCACCAGCCAGCGCCGCTGCGTCACGGAACTGATGAAGTAGCGAATCATCTTTTCCGTGTGCTCCAGGTCCGCGATCACGCCGTCCTGCAGCGGACGGATGGCCGCGATGTCCTCGGGCGTCTTCCACAGCATGCGCTTGGCTTCCTTGCCCACCGCCACCACGTTCTTGGTGCTCCGCTCGACCGCCACCACCGACGGCTCCGAGAGCACGATACCCTTGCCCTTGACGTGTACCAAGGTGTTGCACGTCCCCAGATCTATCCCTATGTCCATAGCAAAATTTCCAAATATGCTCACGCTGGCCTCCTGGTCGGCGGCTGGCCCGGAACAGTCGGCCAACCGACGATGCTTGTGCAGCGATGCGCATCGTTTGCCGGGCCACGGGGCGACCGTGCCACCGCGTTATCCGCGCAGGCGCAGATTGGCGCCATGATGCTGACGATCTATGCTGCGCGCCCGCCGCCACTGCGCGCGTGCCTGAACGATGTCCCCCAATCCGGCGTAGGCATCGCCGAGGAACACAAACGCATCCGCCGATCCCGGCACGATCTCCAGGATCTGCTGAAACTGATCCCGCGCCGCGGCGTACCGGCCATGCTCCAATTGTACCTTACCGAGCATCAGTCGCGCACGGACCTCTATCTCCGGCTCGGCGGCGGCATCCACGGCCGCGTGAAAGTGCTCCAGTGCGTCTTCCGGCCGGCTCATGCGCGCGAGCAACTGTCCCACCGAGAGGAACAGGAGCGCGTTCGGCTGCCGCTGCAGCGCGGTGGCGAAGTGCTCCATGCCGGTGTCGAGATCGCCCATGCGCACGTAGGCCATGCCCAGGTACTCGCGCACGTCGGGCGGTTCGTGCCCGCCCTGCAGTGCCTCGGTGAAGTGGCGGATCGCTGCGCCGTAGTAGAAGCCTCCCTTGTGGTAGTACGCCTTGCCGAGCAGGTACGCCGATTCGTTCCCGTAGCGCAGATCCTCGTCCAGCCGCGCACGCCGCAACGCGGCGATCGCGGCGTCGAGCCCCGCCCCGGCGGCGGTTCCCGTTCCACCGGCAGCGCCGTCATCCGGCGCCACCGCCAGGTAGAAGTGCGCGATGCCGCGAAACAACCAGGCCTCGGAGTCCAGCGGCTTGTCGGCCAGGACTTCCGCGCTCCAGTTGAGCACCTCCGCGTAGCGCCCCTCGTTGGACAGTTCACGCAGCGCCGGCTGCCGGCTCGGGCGCAGCAACTGCGTAATGCGCACCGGGTCGACACGGTCCAGGAATCCCATAGTAAACAATACCGTGATCAGGGCGCCGCATGCGATAATAAGGATCGGCAGCAGCTTCAACCAGACGGGGCGCCGCCGAACGTAGTGGTATTTCTTCTGCAAGCGATACCCCTTGCCCCGGACCGAGCCACGCCGCACGCTCCCTAACCTAACGCCTCCACGGCACTGTAGCCGATACCAGGGCAAAAAAAAAGAGGCGGACCTGTAAGCCGGGTCCTGGACCTTGGGCGCCTGCGGCGCCCAAGTACCGCAGAATGCCTGCGGCATTCTGCATCTCCGGGCGACGAGGCCACCCTTGGTGCGCATCATCTATCTGGGCCGGCCGTTTCCGGACGGCTCGTGCAGCCTACCCGCAGGCTGGAGCGAACTCCTGGACGGGCCGTCCACCTGCTGCTTGGCCTTGCTCCTGGCGAGGTTTACCGTGCCGCCGCTGTCGCCAGCGGCGCGGTGGGCTCTTACCCCACCTTTTCACCCTCACCGGCACACGCCGCATCAGCGCCGCGGCCGGCAGTATGTTTTCTGTGGCACTCTCTGTCCGCGGACGCGCTTCTGCGCCGCGGCCCGGGAATTACCCGGCGCCATGCCCTTGCGGAGCCCGGACTTTCCTCCGCGCCGCCGGTCCCCGCGGGATCGGCACGCGGCGATGCGCCGGTCCGCCTCTATTCCTGTTCGTCCTCTATTCCTGTTCGCGGCTGCCGGTGGAAGCGGCACCGGCGTCCGCGGCCACCGCCCCATCCACGGCGGCCTCGATCTCCTCCGGCTCGTCGTCGTCATCGAACATCAAGTCGTCGTCGTCGAACTCGGCCGTGGAGACATCGAACGGGTCGGACTGAAATTCGTCGTCACCGCCGTAGAACACGATCCGGCTGCAGTTGGGGCAGAACATGATCTCCTCGCCGATGCGCACACGGTTGGCAAAGAACGGCGGCAGGATCATCTGGCAACCGGTACAGACGCCGGCGCGCAGCGCGACGATTCCCAGCCCCTCCTTGTTGCGAATGATGCGCTCGAACTTGAACAGCATTTCCTCGTCGAGGCCGGGTGTGATGTTCGCTTCCTCGGCCACCAGCTCCTCCAGGATCATCTTGCGCTCGGCGATTTCGGTGTCGATGCGCTGCTGTTCTTCGGCCACCTCCTGATCCTGCTTGGCGATCCGCTGCTCCTCCTGCTCCAGGGCCACGGTCATCTCATCGAGGCGCGACTCTTCGCGCTGCAGCTCGCGGCGCACCTCGGCCTCGCGCAGATTGGCGTCGTTGATCTCCTTGTCGAGCGCCTCGTACTCGCGCTGGGTGCGGATGGCGTCCATCTGGCCTTCGTAGCGTTCGCGCTCCCGTTCCGCGTCGATGGCGCGCTGGCGCAACTCGGCTATGTGATCGCGGGTCCGGTTGTACAGGTCGTTCCGGTCCACGTAGTTCTGCTTGAGGCGGTTCAGCACGTCGGTCTTGTTGGATAGCGCGCGTGGCAGCTCCTGAATCTCGGCCTCCGCGCCGAAGCGCCGGAAAAGCACCTTCTGCAGCGTACGCAGTTTCTGCAGCACGTCGTCCAGGTTGACGCGCTCGGTTCCGGGGAAGGTCGGGTGGGGGTGGTGGTCCATGGTACTCGTCTACTCGTCCAGATAGTCTTTCAGGCGCCGGCTGCGTTTCGGATGGCGCAACCGCCGCAGAGCCTTGGCTTCGATCTGACGGATGCGCTCGCGCGTCACGTTGAAGTACAGGCCCACCTCCTCCAACGTCAGCGAGTATCCATCATCCAGTCCGAACCGCATCTTGAGCACTTCCTGCTCCCGCTTCGGCAACGTCTTGAGCACGTCGTCGAGCTGCTCCTGCAGCAGGGTGAAGGCGGTCCTGCTGGCCGGATTCTCCACGTCCTTGTCCTCAATGAAGTCGCCGAGGATGGAGTCCTCCTCCTCGCCGATCGGCGTTTCCAGCGAAATCGGCTCGCGCGCAACGCCCTTCACCGACTTGATGCGCGCCTCCGACCAGCCGAGCCGGGTGGCGACTTCCTCGTCGGTCGGCTCGCGACCGAGCACCTGCATGAGCTGGCGCGACTCCCGCACCACCTTGTTGATCTGCTCGATCATGTGCACCGGAACCCGAATGGTGCGCGCCTGGTCGGAGATCGACCGCGTAATCGCCTGCCGGATCCACCACGTGGCGTAGGTCGAGAACTTGTAGCCCTTGCGATACTCGAACTTCTCGACCGCCTTGATCAGGCCGATGTTGCCCTCCTGCACCAGGTCGAAGAAGTGCAGCCCACGGTTGGTGTACTTCTTGGCGATGCTCACCACCAGCCGCAGGTTGGCCTGGATCAGGCGGTCCTTGGCGCCCTTCATCTTCACCCGGCCGCGTTCGATCTTGTCGGTCATCTGCAGGATCTCGTCGCTGGTCTGCTCGAAGTCGTTCTCCAGGCCGCCAAGCTTGCGCTCGTTCACCTGGTAGGCGCGAATCAGCTCCTTGATCTTGTCGGCGGGGGTCTCCAGCTCGCCCTCGATGCGTTCGCGCTCGGCGTTCTGCGCCAGGCCCCGGCCGAGGCTGCGCAGTTCCTTCGAGTTGGCAACCCGGAGCTGGTTCTCGATGGTACGCTGCTCGGCGCTGATCAGGCGGATCTTGCGGGCCGCTTCCGAGAAGCAGTCGGAGACTTCGTTTATCTCTTCCTGGTGGAAGGCAATGCTCTTCAGCGCCTTGAGAATCGGCGCACGCATTGCCTGCAGGCGGTCGTTGCCAAGCACCTCCCGGCCCTCGGCGGCGATCAGCCTCTTGGTCTCGACGTAGCACTTCAGGTTCGCGTACAGGTCGCGAATGGTCTCCTTGTACCACGCGTTGAGCCGCCGCCGGTCGGCGAGGAACTCGGACGCCTCCTTCTTGTTGAGGTTCAGCTCACGCGGATCCTTGGCGGAGCGGGCGCGCTCGGCGATATCGAAGAACTGCGGAATGAGGGCGCCGCTGGAGGTGAACACGTCCTTGATGGTGTTCTCGCCTTCCTCCATCTCCTTCGACAGGCGCACCTCGTCGTCCGCGGTGAGCAGGTTCTCGCGACCGATCTCGCGCAGGTACAGGCGGATCGGGTCGTCGACCGCGGAGTCCTTGTCGCTGTACACCAGTCTTCGGTTTGCGACCGCCGGCCGTTCGGGCTCGTCGGCAACGTCCTCGTCTTCCAGCTTGATGCCGTTCTTCTCCAGAATCGCCGCGATCTCGTCGATGCGATCCGAGTTGACCATCCAGTCCGGCAGGAAGTCGTTGACCTCGTCGTAGGTCACGGTCTTCTTCCGCCGGGCAAAGTCCAACAGGCGTTCCACCACCGGATCGTGCTGGAGATCGCTCACCAACGGTGTACTCATCGAGACACGGCCTCCCCGCGCAGCTTGTTCAGCTCGCTGTCCAAGTAGATTTTGTCGGCCAACAATTCGCTTATGGCCTCTGTTGATCCTTCATGTTGCGCGCGCCGGACCTGCTCCATGAGGCGGTCGCGCCTGCGTTCCAGGGCGTGCGATTTTACCCGCCGCACGCCGCTCGCGACATACGCCTCGACGTTGACGTTAAATTCATCAACGGCAAGCTTTTGAGCAACCAGTGCACGCAGCTCGTCCGACTCGATGCGGCCTAGCAGGCTGTCCGGGTCGCTCTGATCGTGGCGGAAACAGTCCTCCAGGACAATATACAGTGCCCGCGCCCGGTCGTCCTGCAATTCGTCCGCCTCCAGCCGGGAGCGCACTACGCTGAACTGCTCCCGATTGACCGCGGCCGCCAGCATGAGCCGCAACTCGGCGCCTTCCACCACCGGGCCGGCATCCGCACCGGGCGCGGCGCCGCGCCCGGCGACCGCGCGGCCCGCCGGTCTCGCGCGCCGCGCGCCACCGGCGGTGCGGCGCCGAAACTCGGCCCGTACGGTGTCGTAGTCCAAGCGCAACTGCTCCGCCACCTCCTGCAACAACCCTTCCCGCGTAATCGCTGAATCAACTTCCAGCAAGTAGGGCAGCAGGGCGGCGAACGCCTGCTCCTTGCCCTCCGCCGTACTCAGATCGGCACCGGCACACGCCCGCTGAATCGTGTACCGAGACGCTGTTATAGGCGATTCCAGCACGCCGTGCAATTGCGCGTCCTTGCCGGCCGCGACCAGGTCCGCGGGGTCGCTGCCGGCCGGCAGCTCGGCCACCGCGCCCGGCACCTCGTGCTGGGCCAGGATGCGCAGGGCGCGCAAGGCGGCGGTGCGGCCCGCGTCGTCGGCGTCGAACATGACGGTTGCCGACCATCCCTGCCGCTTCAGCAGCCTCGCGTGCGCCTCGCCGAACGCGGTGCCGAGGGTCGCCACCGCCGGCACGTCCCGCCCGGCGAGGGCAATGACGTCGGTGTAGCCCTCCACCACCACCACGTTCGAACGCCCGGCAGCGAGCAGCACACGGGCGCGATCAAGCCCGAACAGTTGTTCGTTCTTCCGGAAGAACGGCGTTTCCGCGGAGTTCACGTACTTGGGCACGCCGTCACCGCCGAGGGTGCGCCCGCCGAACGCGATTACCTCGCCGCGGGCACTGGCGATCGGGAACATCAACCGCCCCCGGAACAGCGCGCGCAACCCGGACGAACCGCCGCCGACCGCCTCGCCCCGCGCCACGAACAGGCCCGACTGGCTCAGGAACCGGTCCGAGTACTGCTTTCCGTGCAGGAAGCGCAGCAGCCAGTCGGAAGCCGCCGGCGCCCACCCGAGCCGGAAGTCGGCCACCGCGTCGCCGCCGATGCCGCGCTCCTGCAGATAGGCGCGCGCAGGCGCCGCCTCCGCGCTGGTGCGCAGCAGGTGGTTGAAGGTGGTGGTGATCCGGCTGTTCAGCTCGACGTATTCGCGCCGCGCGATCGCATCCGAGGGGCCGCGCTCGGAGTCCAGCTCGATGCCGGCCCGCTCGGCGAGCGCGCGCAGCGCCTCCGGGAACGACAGCCGCTCCGCGTCCATGACGAACTGAATCACTCCGCCGCCCTTGCCGCAGCCGAAGCAGTAGTACGCCGCCTTGTCGGCGGACACGGTAAACGACGGCGTCTTCTCGGAGTGGAACGGACACAGGCCCCAGAAGCGGCCGCTGCGCTGCCGGAGCGCGGTGTATTCGCCCACCACCTCGACGATGTCGATGCGACCCAGGATCTGGGCGATCTGTGCCTCAGGAACGCGCACGTTCCGGGGCGGCGGCCACACCCTTCAGGTAGAGGAACTTGGCCTCCGAGTGCGCGCTCAGGTCGGTAGAGAACTGGTGTGCCCCGGTAGCGGGGTCGCGCACCACGAAATACCAGTAGTCGGTGCGCGCGGGATCCAGCGCCGCCTGCAGGGCAGTGAGGCCCGGATTGGCGATCGGGCCGGGCGGCAGCCCCTTGCGCCGGTAGGTATTGTAGGCGGAGTCCAGGTCCAGGTCGGCGTGCAGGATGCGCTCCGGGTGCTCCTTCCCCTGCACCTCGGTGATGATGTACTGAATGGTGGCGCACGACTCCAGGCGCGCGTTGCCGCGCAGCCGGTTGTAGAACACACTGGCGATGATCGGCGCTTCGCTCGGCAGCCGGTACTCGCGCTCCACGATCGAAGCGAGCGTCACGGCGGCGTGCAACTGCGCCGCGTCCATGCCGCCGCCGGGATCGATCTCGTGCAGGCGGGCAAAGAAATTGGACACCATGTGGCGAACCACCGCCTCGGCGCCGTACTCGGGTGGGAAGTAGTAGGTGTCGGGAAACAGGTATCCCTCCGCGGTGTCCCCGGCTATGCCGAGTTCGTCCATCAGCGGCGGCGCGCGTGCGGCGGCCATGAACTCCTCCGCTCCGGCTACCCCGAGGCGCTCCAGGTAGGCGGCAATCCGGCTTATGGTCCACCCCTCCGGTATGGTGACGCGCGACAGGTGCTGCGATGCGTCGACCAGCAGGTCCAGCACCTGCCGTGCGGTGGCGCCGGCCGGCAGGTGGAAGCGGCCGGCCTGAATCGCCGTATCGCGGCCGCGCAGGCCCGCGAGCACGCGAAACACCAGCGGCGAGCGGATAATGCCTTCCCGTTGCAGGCGCTGAGCGACCGAGCCGAAGCTCTCCCCGGACTCGATCGCGAACGGGCGCGCGAGCCCGGGCGCCGCGCCGCCCGGCGGCTGGTTCAGGTGCAACCCGGCGCCGGCAATCGCAGCCGCGGTAACCGCCAGCAATGCCCCGAACGCCGCCGCTACGACCCCCGGCCGGTGAGAATGAATTCGACTCGGCGATTCTTCCATCGGTTCTGTTCATCCGAGAACGGGACGACCGGACTCGCGCCGCCCACGCCTTCGGTGGTGATCCTCCCGCCGCTCACGCCAAGCGCTACCAGTTCGCGCTTGACCGCCTCGGCACGCGCCGCCGACAGCGGCAGCAGCGTCTCGCGCTGCTCGCGCGCGGCCGCCTCGGCGTCGTAGTACAGCACGCTGTTGGCGTGCCCCTCGATCAGAATCGTATAGGAACGATTCTTGGTGAATATCTCCCCGAGCCGGAGAATCGTGCGCGCGTTCAGTTCGGCCGCATAGCCGGTAACCAGCGACAGATCGGCCGAGTTGGCAGGAAACGTAATGCTGGCGACCTGTATCTTCAACTTGTCGCCGTCGCGGATCACCAGCACGTCCACCGTGATCACCGCGTTGACGATCGCGGTGTTGCCGAGCACGTCGCTGACCGCCAGCGCGACCGGGTAGTCGAGTGCGGACTGCACCAGTTCGCCGGTGTCGGAGAGCCCGTTCCAGATGATCCGCGAGCTCGGTGTCCCGCGCCCGGAGAAGGTCGCGAACAGCGCGCCCTGCGGATCGGTGATGGACATGCTCCAGCCCGACAGCGGGCTGATGTCGTGCACGGCGATTTCCATGGCCAATTCGTCGTCCACGCCGTCGTTGTCGGGGGAGAACGGTTGCGGCGTCAGGTCGAGCGTGATGCGCGGCGGCGTGCGGTCGAGCAGGAATGCCTGCGTCTGCGCGGTCGGGCGATTGCCCTTGGCGTAGCTGACCACCACCTCGGCGGTGTAGGAGCCTTCCGGCGCGCCCGCCCCGCCGTCGGTCAGTCCGTCCCAGACCACGCGCTCGGGCACCGCCCCGGTGCCGCCCATGGCGCGCTGCGCGCCGCGCTCGGCATGCAGGAACCGGATCTCCCAGGTCTGCACCCCGTCGCTCAGGCTCAGCACGATGCCCACCGCCTGGGTGTCGCGCACGTTGTCGCCGTTGGGCGAGAAGCCTTCCGTATCGATGGTGGCGAACACCGTGGTCGGCCGGCTGTCGACCTCGATGCCTTCCAGCACCGCGGTGGCGGCGTTGCCGGCGAGATCGCGCCCGGTGACGCGGTATACGTAGAGGCCGTCGCGTACCAGGTTGCCGTTCTCGTCGGTGCCGTCCCAGGAGAACCCGTCCAGTTCGCCCTTCCAGAAGAAGGTGCGCACCACCTCGCCGCCGTCGCCCACGATCTCACCCTCCCAGGTGTCCTCCAGGGTCGACGACTGATCGACGAATATCTCGTCGCGCTCGCCGTCGCCGTCCGGCGACAGCAGCAGCGACTCGGCGGTCAGTTCCGCCTCCGGGTAGCCGGTGTCGATCACGAAGGTGGGGCTGCTCGCCACCGGGGTGTTGCCCTTGAGGTAGAACACCTCCAGGATCGCGAAGTAGTTGCCGTCCGCGGAGCGGTCCCCGGCGTCGTCGAGGCCGTCCCAGATGATCTGCTCCGGAACGGCGCCGCGATCGGACAGGGTGCGTACCGTGCCGGCGGCGGCGCCTTCGCCGCGCCCGGCCTGCACGGTGAGCTGCCAGCGCTCCACGCCCTCGGTGTCCTCGAGCCGCGGCAGCAGCTTGATGTGGTCGGCCACGCCGTCGGCGTTGGGCGAGAAGTGCGTTGCATTGGTGGCCAGGAACACCGGCGTGTCCGCCGTGTCCACGGTCAGTTCAACCGCGTTGGAGCGGCCCACGTTGCCGGCCGAGTCGCGCGCTTCCAGCAGGTAGTAGTAGGTGCCGTCCGCTGCCGGCAACCCGTCGGAACGGCGGCCGTCCCAGACGAAGCTGCCCTCCGGCGTGCCGCGCCAGGTGAGCGTCCGCACCGCCTCGCCACTGTCCGAACTCACCACGCCGGTCCATTCCGCCTCGTCGAAGGTCTCCTGGAAGATCGTAACCGTATCCTTGTTGCCGTCGCCGTCCGGAGAGAACACGGCCAGCGAAGCCTTGACGATCGCGGCCGGGGCGGTCAGGTCGATCAGCAGTTCCGGCGCATCCGCACTCGGCCGGTTGCCGTTCTCGTAGTTGATCACGAGCTGCGCCTGGTAGATGCCCTCCGGCAGCACGCGCCCGGCGTCGTCGCGGCCGTCGAAGGCGACCTGGTCGGGCACCGGTGCCGCGCCCGAGTAGAGCCGCACCACCTGGCCGGACGGGTTGCTCACCGACAGCTCCCATCGTTCCACGCCGGTCTGCACCGGCACGTCGAGCAGGTACTGGGCCGAGTCGTCGTGGCCATCGTCGTTCGGCGAGATGTCCGAGTCGGTCGTGCGCAGCGCGATCGGCGTGGCCTGGGTGTTGATGATGATGTTGGACAGGCGCACCTCGGCGCGGTTGCCGGCGCGGTCGCTGCCGGACAACTGGTAGCTGTACACGCCGTCCGCGGCCAGCGCGCCGTCGTCGCGGCGGCCGTCCCAGACCAGCGTGGCGGGCGGTTCCTGGTCCCAGTCGTAGGTGATCACCGCGATGTCGGCGGCATCCACCATCCTGGCTTCCCACCGGTCCTCCGGCGAGAACTCCTGCTGGATGGCGATGGTGTCCTTGTTGCCGTCGCCGTTGGGCGAGAACACCAGCTCCGTTGCGCGCACCGCCGCCTGCGGCGGTACGGTGTCGACCACCACGGTGCGCAGCGCGGTACGCGAGCGGTTGCCGCTGTCGTCCCACGCCTCCAGGGAGTAGTAGTAGGCGCCGTCCGCGACCACCTGGCCGCCGGACGATCTGCCGTCCCAGCGCAGGGACTCGGGAATGTCGATCTGTTCCTTGGTCGCGAGCAGCCGGTCGACCGCACCCTCCACGCCGCCGCGCTCCAGCCCGCCATCCTTGTTGCGGATGGTGCGCACCAGGTTGCCGGCCTCATCCTCGATCATCAGCATGTAGCCCTCGACCAGGCCGCTGCTGTCGGTGATGCTGATCGGCAGCGTCAGGTCGTCGCGCACGCCGTCCAGGTTGGGTGACCGGTATTCCACCTCGTCACTGTCGATGGCCACCTCCGGCGGCTCGTCATCGATGACTCCCAGGGAAACGGTGGTGCCCAGGCCCAATGCCCACACCTGCTCCCGCAATGGTCCGGCCGCGGGATGAACGGCCACTTCGCCGCGCGACCAGTCGCGCTGGCCGTATCCGACAAGCTGCATGGTCTCCGGCAGGCCGAACCCGAAGCGCAGGCTGAAGCCGAACTTGGGGCTGAATTCCTCGTCGTCGTGGGCGCCGACGAGCGCGAACGGGTAATTCGCGTGCACGCGCAGGAAGTCGCCGACCGAGATCGCCGCACCTGCCTCCATGCGCAGCGCCTGGAACGTCGGCGCCCACAGGTCCACGCTGGTCGAGAACGCGACGTCGGGCGTGTGCAGCGGCGTGAGCGTAACGCCGAGCGCCGGTGTAAAGGCAGGCGCATACACGCGATACGCGTCAACCGGTTCGCTAACGCCCTTGCCGATGCCGCGCATCGCCACGCCCCATGCCAGGTCCTTGATGGGGCCGACCACGCCGGGCCGGTGCAGGAAGCCCAGGTCCAGGCCGCCGCCCCACGCCCACTCCTGTTCCTCCTCCGGGGCATGCGGATCCTCGCCCACCTGCACACCGAGACCGGCGCCGAGAAAAACGTCCGGATACAGCTCCTTGGCGAACGACGCGTGCAGTGCGCCGAGTGGACCGACCTGGACTGCCGGCAGCTCGGAGCCGAAGTAATGACCACTGAATCCCCACACGCCGATGCTGGTGGGGAGCGTGGCGGCAACATTGACCACGTTGCCGAGACCGTCCTCGCCGCTCCTGGTAGGCGCCAGGGCGATGTAGCCGAAGTCGAAGCTGATGCGCTCGTCGACGCCGGTCAGCGCCGGGTTGACGACGTGCGCCACCGGCACTCGGATCGACGTGACGGAACGTCCGCCGGCCAGCACGGCGGGAGCGTACAAGGACAGCAGGTCTCCGCTGCTCGGGACGGTCTGGGCGCCGGCAAGCGACGCCGCCGCGGCCAGGATGGCGACGCTGCACCAGCGCCGCACCCCGCCGCGGCTACCCGAAGACAGAGAGGGATACGGAAAAATAGCGCGACGCGTGCTCATCGTGCTCATTTTCGGCAATCACGCGCCCGGCCGTGACGGTTTCGTGACGGTCGACCGGCCGGCCCGCTCACCGCGGCCCATGCTCCGGGGCCCGGGCGGACGCCGCAGCCGCGCCGTCCGCCGTCAGCAACGGCTCGGCGTCGCGGCGGGCGAGCCAGTAGGCAATCTCGATGGCGCTGTGCAGCGGTCCGGTGCCGATGCCCGGACAATCCCCGCCGGCCAGGCGCCAACTCTCGCGGTCCGCAAGTTGTGCCGGCCAGAACGGAAAGCTGCGGCACTGCAGCGGCCGTGCCGCGTACACGGAGCAACCGCCTTCCTCCCAGAACACGCAGTCGTAGTTGTCCCGCTCGCGCAGGCTGAGCTGCGTTACCCCGCCCATGTCGACCGCGCGGCAGTAGCGCTCGCGCACCTCGCCCTCGGGCAGATTCAGGAAGGTGGAGAGCTGATCGAGATCGTTCTGCGACATCAGTACGACGCCCGGGTCGATGCGGCAGCACCGCTGACAGCGCGTGCAGTCGAAGCGCAGCCCGTCAGCGAAGAATGGAGCGCCATGCCTGGATGACATCTCGGCCGCGGACGTCAACGCGGAATTGGGGAGAGCAGGATTCGAACCTGCGAAGGCTTTGCCAACAGATTTACAGTCTGCCCCCTTTGGCCACTCGGGAATCTCCCCCCGGTTCGGGCCCCGTACCCGGCTGGATGAGCTGCAGCCGTGAACACCCACATGAACGAACCGATATTTACCAGTATTCGCCCGCCATAGTCAAGCTCCGGCTGCCCGCGAAGCCGCCGGTACGGGACCGGGACCAGCCACCTGTCGGATTCGAACCGACGACCTCGAGATTACAAGTCACGCGCTCTGCCAACTGAGCTAAGGTGGCGCGAAGTGGGACTGCTGTCCGGACGCAAGTATGGCGCGCCGACACCCCGTCCGGCCAGTCCCCGGGAGTCAGGCTCAGCGGAGGTCGGGACGCAGGCGTTCGGCGCCGTTCAGGTAGACCGGTTGCGGGCGCCCCTCGCGGGCGGTGTCGTAGGTGAACAGCATCCGCACCAGACTCGCCATCTGTCCCTCCACCGTGGCTTCCTGAACGCAGAACAGCGGCACGTCGCCGAACCGGTCGAGGCGCAGAGCGGTAGCCGGGTTGGCTACGGTCAGATCTTCCGTCAGCGAGCACAGGATCGACACGATCCGATCGATCTCGATGCCGTTCCGGGCCACCACCTCGCCGGCCAGCCTGATCGCGGCTTCGTGGATGGCCGACTTCTCGTTGGCCCCCACCCTGATGGCGCCACGCACCGCGACGATCAACCGTCTCCTCCCGCGGCCCGTTTCGGCCCTGATCCGCCCCACTCCATGGCCGCATTGTAGCCGGTCGGCCCCTAGAGCTGGAACCAGATCAGCAAGAACATCGATGCCAGCAGCAGCGCGGCGGCAAACACGGTTGCCAGCGCGGTGGCGACAAGCTGCAGCACCCCCGCCGCTCCGGTGGTAAAGGCGCGGACCAGGCAGAAGATGGATCGATACAAGCCGGATCCGGAAGCCGCGATGGCGGTGAACTCCATCAGCCGCAGCAGCAGCAACTGCGTCTGGTCCAGGAACCCCTGTACGTTGCCGAGCAGGTACAGCACCGACAACAGCACCAAGTGCAGAAAGCTGTACCACAGAATACGGCCGCTGATCTCGCCCAACGCCACGGCCATGCCGCGCACGTCGAACCGCCAAGGTTGCACTACGCTCAAGGAATCCTCGATACTCGGTGCATGAAAAGCCTGATCAGTATCTTAGTGCTATTGGGCGTTGCCGGCACCATATTCGTGGCCGGGTGGATCCAGATCCTGCTGCCCGCCGCCACCTACGCGGTGCTGTTTTCCAAGACCGGCGGATACGATGCGCGCGTTGTCGCGCCGGGTGCCTTTGCATGGCGCTGGGAACGGGTAATTCCCCGCAACGTCACGCTCTATTTCTTCGCCGTGCAGCCGGTCACCGTTGCGACTCCGATTCGCGGCCGGCTTCCGTCCGCGGACACGGTGGCGAGCGTGCTGCCGGGCAACGTCGACTTCGCGTATCAGGCTACCGTAACGGTAACCTTCACCGTGCGTCCCGAGTCGCTGCCGCACCTGGTGGCAACCGAGGGCCTGCTGCCGGATGCGCTGCCCGCCTGGACGCAGGCCAAGGGCGAGGCGATCGCCCATGCCGCGTTCGAGCGCGTACAGCGTGCCGACCTGGCCGGCGCCCTGCCCGACCTCGCCACGGTAGAGGCGCGCGTGGCCGACGCGCTCGCCGACCAGTTCCCGGCCGTGGAGATTCGCGAGGTTCGCTTCGCCGATCTGCTCCTGCCCGACATGGAACTGTACCAGCGCGCTCGGCGCGCCTACCTGGCACTGCTGGAGGCGCGTCACGACGCGCGCCGCGCCGCGGCGCGCAATCTCGCCGAGGAACGCGAACGCGGGGTGGCGGCGGCGGAAGCGCGCCGCGAGGCGCTGCAGGTGCTGCGCGAGTATGGCCAAGTGCTCAAGGAGTACCCGATTCTAATCCAGTTTCTGGCGCTGCAGAGCGATGACGGGCGCGCCTCGTTCATCGACCTGCCGGCGCAGGAGGCGCTCGAGCCGGTACCGTAATCCCGCCCCGCGCGCCGCGCGCGGCGGCCGCGCGTTCAGGGAGGAATCGGCAGGCGTTCGAGATTGCGTATCATCAGCAGGCGGCCGGTTTCGACGGTCACCTGCCACTCGTCCGCCACCACGACGTTGCTGACGCTGGCATGGCCGCGCCGCAGCCGCATGCCGTCGAGCGGCCAGCGCAACCCGTGCGAAGAGAGACCGCCGGCGGTGCCCGACAGCGGGAACAGCGACACCGTGCAGCCGCGGTGCGCCCGGAACCGGGCGCTGCCGGCGATCGCCTCCATGTGCTCGGCGGCGGTCAGCCACACCTGGAGCCTCGGGTCGCGCTCGAACAGGCCGAGCACGGCAAGCTGGTGATCGAACCGGCCGCCGCCGCCGCCGGCCACGATGATGCGCGCGCAGCCGCGTTCGGCGAGCGCCTGCAGACCCAACTCGGCGTCGGTCAGCGCCTTGTCGGGATTGGCGCGGCGCACGCGTCCGGCGGGCAGCCGTGCCAGCTCCGACCGCCGGGTCACCGAGTCGAGATCGCCGACCACCAGGTCGGGCTCCAGGCCGAGCCCGGCGGCAAGATCGAAACCGCTGTCCGCGGCCACCACCACGTCGACCCGGTCCAGGAACGGCGCCGCCACCGCGCGCGGCGGGCCGGCACTGCCGAGCAGCAACAGGCCGGTGGGTGATCGCCCAGGCGCCATCGCCGCACTGTAGCGCACCGCCGCGGCGCCGCCAACCGGGCGCGTGCGTCCGGCGCGGTGTGTGTGCGGAGCATGGCAGCCCGCGGTGAAACTCCGACTGCTTTCGAGCGGCGATCCATCCCGGCTGCCTCGCCGCTCTCGGTGCGACGCCGGGTTTCACCACGCGCTGCTCAGGCGTGGCAGGGCGGTGCGGCGTGAGTACAATATGGCTGCTCGATATGGTTGCCGTGTATTCCGTACCTCGCGTCGTGAAACGGTTCGCACGCCCCTTTGCCGACCGCGGTCTGCAGTGCTGGCTGGTGGGCGGCGCCGTGCGCGACCTGCTCATGCGCCGCACGCCGGGCGACTTCGACATCGCCACCGACGCCCACCCCGACCAGGTAGGGCGCCTGTTCCGCCACGTCATTCCCACCGGCGTGCGGCACGGCACCGTGACCGTGCTGTTCGACGGCCGCCAACTGGAAGTGACCACGTTTCGCACCGAGTCCGGGTATCACGACGGCCGCCGCCCGGACCGCGTGGAGTTCGCGCCGACCATCGAGCAGGATCTGAGCCGGCGCGACTTCACCATCAACGGCATCGCCATGGAGGTGCCGAGCGGACGCATCGTGGATCCGTTCGACGGGCGCGCCGACCTGAAGCGCGGGCTGATCCGCGCCATCGGCGATCCGGAGGAGCGGTTCGCCGAGGATGGCCTGCGCCCCCTGCGCGCCTGCCGCATCGCGGCGCAGCTCGGCTTTCGCGTCGATGCGGCGACCCGAGAGGCGGTTGCCGGCAGCCTGGAGGTAGTGCGCCGGGTCGCCGCCGAGCGCATCGGCGCCGAGATCGAGCGCATCGTGCTTGCCCCGCGCCCCTCGGTCGGCCTGCGGCTGATGGAGGAGACCGGGTTGCTCGCGCTGCTGCTCCCGGAACTGCACCGCTGTGCGGGGGTGGAGCAGCGCCCGCCGCCCGGACGCGGCAGCGACGAGCCGCAGTTCGACGTGCTCACCCACTCGCTGGCCGCTTGCGACGCCAGCGACCCGGTGCCGGTGTTGCGCTGGGCGGCGTTGCTGCACGACATCGGCAAGGCCATCACCCTGGTACGCGACGCCGACGGCACCCTCACGTTCCATAACCACGACCGCGAGTCCGCGCGCATGACGCGCGACATATTCGACCGCCTGCGTTACCCGCACGCGCTGCGCGACGAGGTGGCCCACCTGGTGGCGCTGCACATGTTCCAGTATGACGAACACTGGTCGGACGCCGCGGTGCGCCGCTTCGTCGCGCGCGTCGGGCGCGACCGGCTGGATGACCTGCTGGCGCTGCGCCGCGCGGATCAGATGGGCCGCTACGGCGCCGCCCACCACGGCCGGCTGACGCCGCGGCTGGTCGCGCTGGCGTCCCGCGTGGACGCGGTGATGGCGCAGAGCGAAGCGCTCACGGTGCGCGACCTCGCCGTGAACGGCAACGACCTCATGGCCGAACTGGACCTGGCGCCGGGTCCGGTGCTCGGCGTGCTGTTGCGCGAGTTGCTGGAGGCGGTGCTCGACGACCCGGCCCTGAACCGGCGCGATGCCCTGCTCACCATCGCGGCCAACTTCTACCGCGAGCGCCTGGCGGGGGCGGAGGGCAGCGCGCCGTCAGCCGGCAGCCGGGCCTGAGCGGCCTGCGCCGTTGCCGGGGCGGCCGGTCAGGGCGGCGTAGGCACGGGCCGCGGCCTGCTGCTCGGCCGCTTTCTTGTTCTTGCCGGAGCCGGGGCCGTAGGTGTGGCCGGCGAGCTGTACCGCGATCCAGAAGGTGCGGTCGTGGTCGGGGCCCTCGCGCTTGACGACCCGGTAGCGCGGGTGGCTGTGGTAGCGCTTCTGGGCCAACTGCTGGAGCAGCGTCTTGAAGTCCTGGCGGTGAGTGTTGCTGGCGACGCGCCCGATCTCGGGACGCAACGAGCGCAGCACGAACTCGTGCGCCGCGGCGGCGCCGGAGTCGAGGTAGTAGGCGCCGATGACCGCCTCCATCGCATCGGCCAGAATCGCCTTCTTGGTGCGGCCGCCGGTGAGTTCCTCGCCGCGGCCAATCAGCACGTAGGACGACAGGTCGAGCCGCATCGCCCAGTGGTGCAGCGCGGCCTCGCTCACCACGAACGACTTGACGCGCGCCAGATCGCCCTCGGTGCGCCGCCCGCTGGTGGTGAACAGCTCGTCGCTGATCGCCAGACCGAGCACCGCGTCGCCGAGAAACTCCAGCTTCTCATTGTTGACGCTCTCCCCGGTGCCGCCTCCACTTCCGCCGCTTCCGTGCGCACCGGCCTCGTGCGCATACGAGCGGTGGCACAAGGCGAGGTTGAGCAGGGAGAGGTCTCGGAAGCGTATGCCGGCTTGTCGCTGCAGCCGGCGCAACGCGGTCCGGCGCGCGGCGTCTGCCGGCAACCCGCGGACGTGGGAGGCGCGATTCTTGCCGCGGCCGATGAACGGCATGGGCACTGCCCCTGCACCGATGCCGGGGAGGGTGCGGAGTCGGTGCCGGGGCTGCCTACTTGCCGCTGATCTGCGACTCGATAAAGGCCAGTGCGTCCTTTACGGTCTCGAACTCGTTGGCCTTCTCGTCGGGTATCGTAATGCCCAGTTCCTCTTCGATGGCATACACCAACTCGTAGGTATCCAGGCTGTCCGCACCCAGGTCCTGTCGAAACGACGAGTCGAGCGTAATCTTGCCCTCGTCGATCTCGAGGCGGTCGGCTATGAGCTTCTTCATCTTGTCGAAGAGCTGTTCATCCATCGTATTGTCCTCCGATATTCCCGGGCCTGTCAGGCCAACTCGTCGGGCTTCAGCACCTGCCGTCCTCGATAGTGTCCGCAGGCATGGCACACCCGGTGCATAACCATCCGACTGCCGCACTGGGGACACTCGATGATGCTCGGCAGGGCAATGCGCATGTTTACCGCGCGCCTCCGACGACTCCGCGCCTTGGAGTGTTTTCGTTTCGGCCCTATTGACGCCATCTGTTATTTTCCCAATTCGGTGCGCTGCCGTGGCAGCGCTCACGTATAGTTCGTTGGCCAGCGGCTCGCGCCGAGGCGAAGTCTGCGCAAACTAACAAGGTGCGCGTGCAGATGTCAAGCGAATGCGCCGGGCGCGCCGGGTGCAGCCGCCGGCGGTGTGCTCAGGGGCGGTCCGGGACGGCGGCCGGTGCGAGCTTGGCGGCCAGGGCGCGCGCCACCACCTCCGGCACCATGGCGCTGACGTCGCCGCCGAGCCCGGCTACCTCCTTGATGCCGGACGAGCGCAGCACGAAGTACTTTTGATCGGTCGGCAGAAAGATGGTCTCGATGGCGGGATACAGCGCCTTGTTCATCATCGACAGCTCGAACTCGTACTCGAAGTCGGACAGCGCGCGCACGCCGCGCAGCAGCGTGGTGATTCCCGTCCGGCGGGCGAACTCCACGATCAGGCCGTTCCACACGTGCACCTCGGTATTGGGCAGGTCGTCTACCAGCGCGTTGACCATTGCGAGCCGCTCCTCGGCAGTGAACAGCGCCGCCTTTCGCGGGTGCACGGCGATCACCACGACCACCCGGCCGAACATCTGCGTGGCGCGCCGCATCAGGTCGAGATGGCCGTTGGTCGGCGGATCGAAGGTGCCGGGGAAGATCACTTGCATGGCGCTGCCCGATCCGAACGAGCCAGGCGGCCGGCGCTGCCCGTGCGCCCGCCTGCACCGTCCTTCAGCTCGCGGAGTGACCGTACCGGCTCACGTGCGGCGACGGTCACGCGCCCCTCCGGCGGCGAAAGGCGCAGTTCCTCGCGCCACGGCGGCGTGGCGTCCTGCTCCTCGACCTCGATCCGCTTGTGGATCAACAGCGCGCGGTCGCCGGGCCGGGCCGCCGGACGCATCTGCACGATGCCGAAACTGCCGCCGCCGAGGTAGCACAGCCGCGCGCCCTCCTCCACCTCCTCGCGCTCGCCGAGCAGCGACACGATGCAGTCGAAGTGGGCGGGCGCGTTGCCCGCACCGTAGGCGATCGCGGTGTACAGGTCGTGCACCGGCTTGGCGCACAGGGGACAGGTGCGCGCGTCGGTCGCCGGGCCGGCAGCCGGTTCGGACGCCGGTGCGCGCGCGGCAGCCGGCGTCGGCGACGGGG
>JAPPGB010000089.1 GCA_028821475.1 Spirochaetaceae bacterium | reverse complement strand
ATTATCTCAGTAGCAAAGAATTAAGTGCGCTCATCCCCTCTGGAACTTCGGCCTAGATCGCTCAAGCTCGTCCCCGGTCATGAACTCGTCGAACGTCCCGACCACGTCCGCTAGCGCTGACACCGTGGGCCAGGCGCCGCCGACGCTGCCGAGATGGCGCTCAAGCGTCCGGAATCGATCCGCCGATGGGTCCGGACTGGTAGGCGAGCCTGTTTCGTCGAGGTAGAGGCACCCGATCTCCTGGTCGGGAAGCCGGCTCACCAGCGTTCGCGCCCGGTCGAGCGCGTCGAGCCACCGCCGCTTCATGGCCGGCAGTTCAAGCGGCACGCGCAGATGCAGGCGCGCGAGGTCGGCGGGACGGTAGGCGGTGTGGGCGGCGGCATGATCCAGCAGGAAGTCGGGGGTATACCCCGGATCCTTGCCGCCCCGCCCACGCCAAGGCGCCCAGCGAAAGGTACTCGGCGTCGAGGTGGAGCACGTCGACGAAGTCACGCACCTCCATGCGACCGGCCATTGCCAGCACCTTGTTCACCGCTGCATCGGCGGAGTGCAGGCGAAAGCCACAGAACTCGTCCCGCTCCACCGGGAAGAACCGAAACGCGCTGTCGTGCGCCCATTCGAGCTTGAGAGACTGGCCTGATACCTCGGCCACCGCGCGGTAGAAGGTCGGCGTCTGCAGGGCCCACGTCAGCGAGTAGCCGGCGCGTCGCAGCGTTCGCGCATCCGCCTCGGCGCTGACGGCAACGGCTTCCGCGAGATCGTGAAAAATGTCCAGATCCTGCGAGAACCGCGGGCTGTCTTTCGCTCGGTGCAGGACGGTCGCTCCCGCCAGGTAGCTGTCCGGGCTCCGATTGGCGGCGATCTCGCGCAGGACGCGTGCCTGCAGTTCGCTTACCGGCACAGCCTGGCGGCCCGGCGCATCCCTTCCCGTCCGCCGTTCTTGCGCAGGCCGCGCACCACCTCGGGGAGGTCATCCAGCGTCAGGCGGGCATCCGGGGGCATGTACCAGAAGCAGCGGGCGTAGTACTCGCGGAATGCGCGCCTGATCTCGCGCACCCGCACCATGTCCCGAGCCTGGTCGCTGGACAGCCGCCGGCGGCTGTTCTTGCCGCCCTTGCGACCGATTGTCGCGAGGTACTGGCTGACGGACGTCTCGACCGGCATGCAGATAACATAAGCGGACTAAGATTGCGGGGGCAACGGCCGCGGCTTCTCATGCTCCGCGAGGGTTGCTCGGCGCCGCCACGCGCCGACGCCCTGTGCCCGGACCTCTGATCGCGCTCGACCGGCCCGCCGCTGATTCGGCGTGCAACACCATCGATGTCCTTGTCGCTGTGTGGCTGCGTGACAGCGTGGCAGACATCTAACAATAGTGTTAGTATACCATAGACACAGAGACACAGGTAATGAAGGCGGCGGAGTTGAAGCGGTGGCTGCGCAAGCGAGGTTGCACGTTCGAGAGCAAGCGCCGTGGAAGCGGTCACCTCATCGTCCATCGTTTGGGTCGTCGCTCTCAGTTGCCCATGCACGGCGCCAACAAGGAATTGAGCAGTGGCGTGGTCGCGAAGATCAAGAAGGATCTTGGCCTGGATGATGAATGAAGGACACGCCGACCGCACGGCAGTACGGCAGTACGGCAGTACGGTTTGAAAGAGGAGAACACGGAATGTTGGGATATATGGTCAATCTGATCGATGAGGACGACGGCACCGTACTGGTCACCTCGCGCGACTTTCCGGAACTGACGACCTTCGGAGCGGATCGCGCCGCAGCGTTGGCGCACGCGGTGGGGGCACTCGAGGAGGCGATCGCGTCTCGCATTCACGCTCGGATGGACGTTCCTCCGCCTACACCCGCGGCGGGTGATTGCGTGTACCTGGCAACGCTGACGGTCGCGAAGGTGATGCTGTACCGGGGGATGCGCGACGCGCAGGTCAGCAAGTCCGAGTTGGCGCGTCGTCTCAACTGGCACTTTCCGCAGGTTGAACGCGCGCTTGATCTGAACCACCGCTCGCGGCTGGACCAGATCGACGCAGCGCTCGCGGCCGTGGGGCTGCGTCTGGATGTGGTGGGGGTCGCCGAAACAGACTCACCGGCAGCCGTCGCGACCGGTGGGGCTGAAACTCCCTGCGTATAGCTGCTGCACCTCCCGCCGTCCGGCACCGCGATGGCGCCGGCGGTCGCCCTGCCCGACATCGCCCTCGACCTGTACCATACCGCGGGCCGCCGCTCGCGCCCACAGCCGCCGCCGGCCGGCCCGTCGGTTCGCGTGCCTACGCCCCAAAACCGCCGCCCGGGGCGCCGCTTTTGGCCCATCCCGTCCGATCACTAGGAGCCTGTCGCAATCCGACAGCCTCCTAGTTGGCGCCGGGCGCGCCGATGCGGCCCATGCCGCCCTTCAGCCGGGGGTCGAGCAGGTCGCGCAGCGCGTCGCCGAACATGTTCAGGCTGTACACCAGGATGGTCAGGCACAGACCGGGCCACAGCGCCAGCCAGTGCGCCTGCTCCATGTACTTGCGCCCGTCGCGGCTCAGCAGACTGCCCCAGCTCGGCACCTCCAGCGGCAGACCGAAGCCCAGGAAACTCAGGCTGGCCTCGGCGATGATCACCGCTCCGATGTTGATGCTGAACACGATCAACACCGGCGCCGCGATGTTGGGCAGCACGTGCCGGAGAAGCGTCGTCCACCGCGTGCGCCCGATCATCTCGGCGGCCAGAAAATAGGTGCTCTCCTTGACCCCGATCACCGCGGCGCGGACGATCCGTGACGCCGGAATGCCCCCGGTTATGCCGAGCACCACGATGATCTCCACCATTCCCCGGCCCACGATCGACATCACCGTCAACAACAGCAACAGCCCCGGGAACGCCATCCAGGCATCGACCACGCGCTGCATCACCAGGTCCAGCCTGCCACCGACGAATCCCGACGTGCCGCCCACCAGTACCGCTACCGTGAGAATCATCACGCTATACGAGCCGAGTTCGGACCACTGGATCGACTATACCAAGAGGAGATGAGCGATGTTTATCTGCTCAGTTTGTGGCGCGAAAGAGTGCCGGCAGGAACTGATTGACGAAGTATTCCGGGTGGAGGGGAAATAGGTTCTGGTCGATAGTATTCCTGCGGTGGTGTGTGTCCGATGCGGTGAACAAGCCGTCAGCCGTGAGACAGCGGAGAGGGTCCGTCTGATGGTACATGGAGAGGCTAAAGCGACCAGGTCAGTTCCCATGCAGGTCTTTGATTACGTCTCATGAGGAAGGATCGGACGGGATCAGCCTTGCTCTCTGACGGGGGTCACGAAAGCTCAGCGCCGCCTCCGCCATGATCATCCCGCCCACCGCCGTCCAATGTACGCCGTTTTCGGCCCATCCCCACCTCGGCCGGCTTGGGTAGCGCCGGCGCCGGTTAGGGCGGGTCGATGCCGGTGATGAAGGTCAGGACCCTGTCCATCCAGCCGTTGAGCGCGCCGTACTTGGCCGGTTCCGCGGCCAGGATGCGCGGCTCTGCCTGGACGTACATCGACGGCACCAGCTCGGCGCGGCAATGCTCGACCAGCGCGCGGGCGCCGTCCGGGGTGGTGTCGAGGTGAAACTGCATGCCGATCACCGAATCGCCGAGCTGGAACGCCTGGTTCAGCGCCGCGTTGCTGCGCGCCAGGCGGACCGCTCCCTCCGGCAGGTCGAAGGTGTCGCCGTGCCAGTGAAACACCTCCAGGAACGGCGGAAAGCGGAACGTGGCCGGCCGCTCGCCGCCCGCATCGCCGTGGCCGTCGGCGTCAGCGCCAGCGGCGGGCGCCACGCCCTGGATCGGCAGCCAGCCGATCTCCTTGACCTTGTTGGGGTACACCTCCGCTCCGCGGGCGCTGGCAATGAGCTGCGCGCCCAGGCACACGCCCAGCACCGGCCGCCCCAGCTCGATAGCGGCGCCGATGAACCGCTTTTCCGCCGCCAGCCAGGGATACTGCTCCTCGTCGTTGACGCTCATCGGGCCGCCCATCGCCACCACGAGGTCCACGTCGACGGGTTCCGGCAACTCGGTCGAGTCGTAGAACCGCGTCGCGGTCACCTCGTACCCGGCGCGGTGCAGCCAGGACTCGATGCAGCCCAGACCTTCGAACGGAACGTGTTGCAGATAGTGTGCGCGCACGGGTCACCTCAGGTCATGTAATCTTGCGACCGCCGGGGCGGCCTCGGCGTCATAATAGCCCGGAATGTGGTACGGTGGTGTCGATGGCTGTGCAGGCGGACCAGGCAACCCGCGAGCGTCTCGCGCCGGCGCCGGGCCACGGAGCGGAACGTGCCGCGGGCAAGCCGTTGCCGCTGGAGAACGGCGACCGGCTCTCGCGCGCCGAGTTCGAACGGCGCTATACCGCTCGGCCGGATCTCAAGACGGCGGAATTGATCGAGGGGGTCGTCTACATGCCGTCACCGGTACGCGCTGTCAGTCATGCGGAGCCGCACGCGGCGATTCTGGGATGGCTGGTGACCTACTGCGCATCGACGCCGGGGGTGCGGGCGGCCGACAACGCAACGGTGCGGCTCGACCTGGACAACGAACCGCAACCCGACGCGCTGCTTCGTATCGTGCCGGCGGCGGGGGGGCGCACGATGATGAGCGCCGACGACTATATCGACGGCGCGCCGGAACTGATCGTGGAGATCGCCGCCAGCAGCGCCGCGATCGACCTGCACGACAAGCTGCGTGCCTATCGGCGCAACGGAGTGCAGGAGTACCTGGTGTGGCGGGTGTTGGAACGGCAGATCGACTGGTTCGTGCTGACCGGCGGCGAGTACCGGCCGCTGGCCGCGACCGCGGGCGGCATGCTCGAGAGCCGCGTGTTTCCCGGCCTGCGCCTGGCGGTCGATGCGTTGCTGCAAGGAGACATTGCCGGGGTACTTGCCGAGTTGCAAAACGGTCTGAGCATCCCGGAGCACGCCGAGTTTGTCGAGCACCTGCGGGCAGCGGAGGCCGCCGTGGAGGAAGATTCCTGATGGTGTAGCGACTGAACGCGAGGCGGCGCCGGTGATCGACGCTACCTTGCCGGCCGGCGGACGATGCCTGTGCATTGATAGTCTTCCAGGTCACGGAGTTGACCGTGCAGACTCGCGCGCCCTCGTCCGGGATCAGCAGCACCTTGGCCGCCTGCCTTTGCAGCGCGAGCCGGAAGCCGTCCTCGGCGTGCGCCAGCGGCACGCGGTGGGTGATCAGCGCCCGCTGCCAGATGGCGGCGTCGCCCACGCCGTAGCCGTAGGCGCTGATTATGTTCTTGCGCGCGCGCACCATCGGGGTCGGATCGATGGCGGCCGGCGCGCCGTAGATGCCGAGCAGCACGACTCGCCCGCGCGCATGTACTCGGGATCCTTCCCACCGGAACCGGCAAGTCGCTCTGTTATCAGCTCCCGGCATTGATGCGCTACCAGGCAACCGGGGCGCTCACCGTGGTGATTTCTCCGTTGGTGGCGTTGATGGCCGACCAGGTGACGGCGATGCGTCGCCAGGGCATAACCTGCGCCACCACGATCAACGGCCTCATTTCGATGCCGGAACGCGCCGAAGCGCTTGCCCACATCCGTCTCGGCGACGCCGGAATCGTTCTGGTCGCTCCGGAGCAGCTTCGCAGGGTGTTCAGCACACTCGAGGAAATCGGTGTGGCATCGAACGAGTTGCGCATCACCGTGTATGTCCACGTAAGGGTCGAGAGCGCCTCAACGCGACGCCTTGCGCTCGCTCAGGAGCTGGAGCTGCACCGCATCGCCTACCTTGTCCGCGTGCGCCGCGAGAATCCGGGCAGCACTCTGGCACCGACGTACAACCGGCACGCGGCGGTGGAGGCGCGGCGGCGCCTCGACGAACTGATCGGAAGCGACGCCCGAGGGGTCAACGTCATGACGTGCCACGCGCTCGCCATGCGCATTCTCGGCATCTCCTTCGCCGAGACCGCCGCCAATCCGGGCGATGAGACATTCGACAACATCCTGCGCGCCGCCACGCGCCTTCTCCGTAGCGACCAGACGACCACGTTCGTTACCCGTGAGCAGATGCTCGGGCGCCTCCACTGGATTCTGGTCGACGAGTATCAGGACATCGGTGAGCCCGAGTACGAGCTCATCTCGGCGCTTGCCGGCAAGACGCTCGCCGACGACGACGCAAGACTGAACCTGTTTGCGGTTGGCGACGACGACCAGAATATCTACGCCTGGAAGGGCGCGTCGGTGCGCTACATCCGCCGGTTCGCCCGGGACTATCGCGCGAAGGAAGAGTACCTCGTCGAGAATTACCGTTCGAGCGGTTTCATCATCGATGCGGCGAACCGGTGTATCGAAGGCGCGGCAGAGCGTCTCAAACGCGACCACCGGCTTCGCGTCGACAGCCACCGGGTTGCCGATCCGCCTGGCGGACCATGGACCAACCGCGACGGCCTTGCCGAGGGCAGAGTCCAGATCCTTCACCTCAGAGGCGGCCAGCTCTCTCAGGCCGTGGCCGCGGTCGAGGAGCTTCAGCGTCTTTCCAAGCTCGACCCGGACTGGCAGTGGAGCCGTTGTGCGGTCATCGCCAGGAATTGGGAGGACCTCGACCCGGTGAGAAGCGCCTGCATGGTTCGCAAAATACCGGTGCAGAGCGCTCGTGAGGAACTCTCATCGTTCTGGCGAGCCCGTGAGACACAGAAGTTTCTCACCACCCTGGAGGCCGGCGGGTCGACTACCATCGAGACCGCGAAGATCCGGCACTACCGCACCGGCTTGCCTGAAGATCCGTGGGCCGCACTCCTGGCTCAGGCTCTCGAAGAGCTCATGCTCGAGGAGAGCCATGCAGCGGTTCTGCCGACCGCGTTCGTACGCAACTGGCTCGGCGAGTGGAGCAGGGAAATTCGGCGCCGGCAACCCGGCGCCCCACTGTCTCTGGTTCGCGAGGATGGACAGTGGAGGACTCGCGACCACGCCAGAATCCAGGTGGGCCGCATGGCTCGCAGGTGGTCCCCGCCCGCCGGCATGGCGATCGAGCGAGCGGTCGTGCACGGTATCTTCACCCGATGGGCCAAAGACGAGGTAGATAAAGAACGCAGGCAGAGGCTTCGCTGCGAGACTTGGGAAGTCGTCGTGCCGAAGCTCTAGCCCGCATCGCTCACCAAGGGGATAGGCTGGCTGATTTGGTCGCGAGTTGAG
>JAPPGB010000088.1:4074-57791 GCA_028821475.1 Spirochaetaceae bacterium | reverse complement strand
GCACGAGATAGCCAGTAGCTCTCAGTGCGTTAAGGTTAAGCGTGAGACGGCCCTGCCGCCTCCGGTGGCCGGGTTACCCCGGGCCGGCGTCGGCGCTATACTGGGCTCGTTCCACATTCGGCGCCTGGAAGGGGATCATGATTCAGCACCTGTTGTTCGCATACGAGATGAACTTGCGGCGAGCCGTCCAGATCGTGGACGATCTCACCGATGAGCAGATGGCCGCGCAGCCGTCCGGAGTGGTCAATCATCCGGCGTGGACCCTCGGCCATCTCGCCGCCACCTCCAACTCGCTCGCCGGCATGCTCGGGCTTCCGTCCACGTTCCCCGAAGCGTGGCGGGACTCGTTCCGCATGGGCGGCATCCCGAGCGGGGACGCCGCCGACTATCCCGCCAAGGCGGAGCTGGTGGCACAGCTTCGCGCCCAGCACGAGCGTGTCGCGCAGGCGGCGGCGGCAGCCGGCGCGGAGCAGTTGGGGCAGCCTACGCCGAACCCGCGGCTGCGCGAACGCTTTCCCACGGTGGGCGACTTCACGGCGGCGCTGATGACGAATCACGAAGCCAACCACATCGGCCAGTTGTCCGCCTGGCGGCGTGCCATGGGGCTCGCACCGGCCTGACCGGCACCTTCGGAGCGTACCGATTGCAGCCGTCGTTCGACGTACGGGCGCCCGCCTTTCGGGCGATGTTCCGCGAGTACGACCTGCGCGGGCGGGTCGCCGAGGAAGAGTTGAGCGATGGCTCGGTGCGGCTGATCGCCAACGCCTTCGGGCGGCTGCTGGCGGCGCGCGGCATGTCCCGTGCGGTGGTGGGTTACGACAACCGTCCGGTCTCGCCCGGCTTCAAGGAGGCGGCCGTCGACGGCCTGACCGCGGCCGGAATCGACGTTGTGGACATCGGGCTGACCATCAGTCCGGCGCTCTACTTCAGCCAGCACCACCTCGGCGTGCCGGCCGGGCTGATGGTCACGGCCAGCCACAACCCGAGCGAGTGGTGCGGCATGAAGCTGGCGCACGGCCTTTCGCGGACGCTCGGACCTGCCGAGATGCGCGAGCTGTACGCCCTGGTGACCGAGGGCGAGCGCGGCGGCGGCCGCGCCGGCACCCGGACCGCCGCCGACACCCGCGACGCATACCTGGACCGGGTGACCGCGGGCACCGCCCTCGCGCGCCCGCTGCGGGTGGCGGTGGACTGCGGCAACGGCGCCGCGGGAGTGTTCGCCTACGAGGCGCTGCAGCGCATCGGCTGCCTCACCTTTCAGCTCTACTGCGACCCCGACGACCGCTACCCGCATTACTTTCCCAATCCGTCCGACCTGAAGGCGCGCCGCCGGCTGCGCGAGATCGTTACCCATCCCTACATCCGCGCCGACGCCGGCCTGGCGTTCGACGGCGACGGCGACCGCATCGGGGTGATGGACGAGCGCGGCGCGGACGTGTGGAGCGACCGCGTGCTGATCCTGCTGGCGAGGAGGCTGCTGCGCGAGCGCCCCGGCGCCACCGTCGTGTACGACGTCAAGTGCACGCGCGGCCTGGAGGAAGCGGTGCGCGACGGCGGCGGGCGCCCGGTGATGTGGAAGACCGGCCACTCGCACATCAAGGCCAAGCTGCATGAACTGAACGCCGAGCTCGCCGGCGAGCGCAGCGGCCACATTTTCTACGGCGCCGGCTTCTACGGCTTCGACGACGCGCTGTACGCCGGCATCCGGCTGCTGGAGGTGCTGGCGGACCACGACGGCTGCCTGTCCGGCCTGGTTGCCACCACCCCGCCCTACCTCACCTCGCCGGAGATCGCCGCACACTGCCCCGACGACGTGAAGTACGCCGTGGTGGATCGGCTGGTCGCCGAATTCAAGGCCGATTACGGCGACCGGGTAATCGACATCAACGGGGCGCGGGTCGACTTCGGCGACGGCTGGGGACTGGTGCGGGCA
Source organism: Spirochaetaceae bacterium (assembly GCA_028821475.1). Classification (GTDB taxonomy): domain Bacteria; phylum Spirochaetota; class Spirochaetia; order SZUA-6; family Bin103; genus Bin103. Next base: position 55,858 of record JAPPGB010000088.1, on the reverse strand, counting down.
TCGTCCAACCTCCCGGAGCTGGTGATCATCTTCGAAGCCCGCACCGAACAGCGGCTGCGCGAGATCCGCGCCCTGTTCCGCGCCAGGCTGGACGCCTGCCCTGAAATCGACCCGCAGTGGCGCAACGACACCTACGCCTGACGAGACCGACGGCAGCAAGGGAGAGTTCATGACCAGGACAGCGTCGGCGCGCGCCCGGGTCGGCCTGCTGCCCACCGGGCACAATAGGTAGTAGAAGCAGACCAGGACCTGCCAGCAGCAGTAGGTACACCGCACGTCTACCGGCGGCGGGAGTCTACGAATCCGGTCCTGTCGTGCTGTCAGGCTTCGCCGGTGCGCCGTTCGGGCGCCAAGCGCCGGCGGTCATGGCACCCTCGATTCGAGCCACGCGGTCACTCACGGCGTGCACGTCGGCACGCAGGGCTGCCATGTCCGCCCGTATCTCTGTACGTAGGGCTGCTACGTCCGACTGCACGTCGGCACGTAGGGCTGCCATGTCCGCCCGTATCTCTGTGCGTAGGGCTGCTACGTCCGACTGCATGTCGGTACGCAGGGCTGCCATGTCCGCCGGTGCGTCGCTTACGTCCGTACGCAACGTGTCGGTCTCCCGCCGCAGCGCGCTGCCTTGGGCGTCGATCTCGCGGCGGAGGCTCTTATCCTGTACCAGGATCACCGGCACCAGTACGGCTAGTATGGCAGCCACGGAGCCAACGCCGCCGAACAACGTCATCGCGGCGGTACTCATGTCGATTCCGGACTATACACAGAGTGATGGGGGCGAACAAGCGGCGCTACAAGCGAGCAAAGCGGCGTCGCACGCGCGAATATTGGACAGTTGGTCCGATATACCTCAAGGAGGGGCGGCCGATGGTCGATGACCATAACGAGCGGGAGATCAGCACTCGCAACTTATTGCCGGGGCGGGGCGGCCGCGTAACGGCCGCCCTGCCTTTCTGGCTGCCGCCCTACCGTTGCCAGGCGGCTTGCCACGGTTGCGCTCCCGGCCTACCCTCCAACCGTCATGGGCACGGCACAAGAGACCGGTAGCGTAGCGGCGGAAGCGGCGGGCGAGTTGACCGACGAGCAGCTTGACCACTATCGCACCGAGGGCTTCGTGATTGTCGAAGACCTGGTGTCGGAAGCAGAACTGGCCCGCCTGCAGGAACGGCTGCGCGAGTACACGCACGGCGGGCGCTCCCAGGAGCGCATCAAGGTGCAGGTGGAACCGCGCGTGAGACGGGGCGAGATGAGCGTCGAGCATCCCGGCGACGGTATCCGCAAGATCGACGGGCTGGTGGAGTCGGACGACCTGTACCAGGCGCTCGGCCGCCATCCAAACATCGTCAGCGTCCTGAGCGGCATTCTGGGGCCGGACATCAAGATGTTCCGCAACGCGGTGCTGCTCAAGCCGCCGGAGGTGGGCTCGGCCAAGGGCATGCACCAGGATTCGCCGTACTGGCCGATCCGGCCCATGGAGTTGTGCAGTTGCTGGTTTGCCATCGACGAGGCCACGGTCGAGAACGGCTGCATGGGAGTGATCGCCGGCGCGCACCGGGACGGCGCCCTGCCCCACGTGCACGTAACCGACGACTACGTGATTCCGCCCGAGCATTACGCTGCAGCAGCCAAGACGCTGGCGCCGATGCCGGCCGGTGCGGGGTTGTTCTTCCACTCCCTGCTGCCGCACGCCACCGAGCCCAACCGCAGCCACAAGTGGCGGCGCGCAATCGCGCTGTCCTACATGAGCGCCCGCTCGACACACACCGACCCGGGCGGCGGACCGGTCTACTTCCCGATCGCCGGCGCCACCTACCCCGGCTGCGTGAAGTAGCTGGGCGCGCCTCGGCGGTACGGCGCGGAGGTGCCGGTCGCGGTGGCAGGCGGCGCGGGGCTGCCCGCGTTCGTATCAGGCGCGGTCGCGGGGCCACATGAGCGGCCAGTAGGTGCCGGCGAACGGCTGGCCGGGACGGGCGTCGGGACCAAGGAACAACATGTTGGGGTGGTACTGGCGGCTGAGCCGGTAGCCGGTGTCGCCCGGCATCATGTGCGAGATGAGGCACAGGCGCGCGCGCTCGCTCAGGTTGGGGCCGGAGCCGTGCAACGTGAGGCAGTGATGGAAGCTCACCTCGCCCTCGCGCAGCAGGCACGGCTCGTCGATCCAGGCGCCGCTGATCTCCTGCGTCGACAGCCGGGCCTGGAGCCCTTCCAGGTCCTTGTTGCCGAAGTTGGCGCTGTCTTCCAGCAGGCCCCAGCGGTGCGAGCCGACGATGGTGCGCATGGCGCCGTTGCCGAGGTCGGTGTCCTGCAGGGCGATCCAGGCGGTGCACATGTTGGTGGAGCTGGAGCACTGCCAGTGGCCGTAGTCCTGGTGCCAGCCGATGTTGCCGGCGGTGACCGCGGCCCCGCCGGCGCCCACGCCGGGCTTGATAACCGCCTGGTCATGCCACAGTCGCACCTCGTCCACGCCCATCAGCCGCGCGCCGATGGCACCGAGCAGCGCGCTGGTGGTGACCGCTCGGATGTCGTCGTTGAGCCAGAAGGCATTGCACTGCTGGCGCACCGCGGTCGCATCGGGCTCATCGCGCGGCGGCCCGTACTGGGAGGGGGTCTGGTGATCGAAATCGCCCGCCCACAGCCGCTCGTGGGCACGCCGCAGCCGCGCGGTGGTGTCTCGGTCGAACAGCCGCGGACTGCGCCAGTAACCGCGTTCGCGGTACTCGGCCAGCACCTCCTCGCCGATCAACGCAGCGACGTCGACGCCGTCAACTACCATGACCGCACCCTATCGAACGGCACCCAGCCATGCAAACGCGAGCGTCGCCGGGCAGCGACGGGGCATTGGAGCCGGCGAGTGCAGTGAGCCAGAAAGGGGATTCGAACCCCTGACCTGTTCATTACGAGTGAACCGCTCTGCCAACTGAGCTATTCTGGCGGTGGCCCTAAAGTAATGCATTCGCGGCGCGGGTGAAAGAGTGGCTTCCGGCGTAGCCCGCGCGATCACTGCGCTCGCCACGTGCCATCGTAGCCGGTGTAGCCGTCGGTGTAGCGCCGCAACCGCTCCGGCAGGCGCCGAATCAGGGCATGCGCCGACTCCGGCAGCGGCCACGGCGCGTTGATGCGCCACGCCCGTGGCCGGAAGCCGATGCCGCACGAGTAGCGGCGTTCGCCGGTCGCCATGTTGGCGTGCAGCGTGCGATCGGCAAAGCAGACCAGGTCGCCCGGCTCCGCTTCGACGGCGACGCACCCCGGTACGTCCATGTCGTCGCACGCCGCCTCCGCACCAAGCCGGCGTATTCCGGTGCGGTCGCCAATGAACTCGAATCCCGCCGGTTGCCAATCCGGCAGGTGCGATTGCTCGATCACGGCCAGTCCACTGCGGGCGGGATCGCTGCCGTTCAGGTAGAACCACAGCCCGCTGGGGATCGGAAGCCGATTGAGAATCTCGTTGGCGTTCTTGGGAGCGGTCTCGAGGTGGCCGCGGAAGTCGACGTGCCATGCGCCCATACCCTCTCCCGGTGTGCGCAGAATCGCGGCGGACCGGTGCAGGCACAGGTCGCGCGTACCGTGAACCGCACAGATGAACTCCCAGTACGGTGCGTGATCGACCAGTTTCCACACCGGTTCGCTCACCTCCGCGAATGCCATGTGGTAGCGGTTGGAAGCCGGCGGCAGGTCGCGGCCGGGGTCCAGGTGCCGGTCGATAGACTCCTTCAGTTCGTCTACCAGTTGCTCTCCGATCATGCCGCTCATGACGCAGAATCCGTGCCGCTCCAGGCAGGAGATCGCATCCGAGTGCGCGCTTGGTTCGAAGTGGTAGCGGTATGCAGGCGCGTTCGGCATGGTGCAGCGCCGGTCAGAGTCCGATGGTCTTGAGCAGATCCGGGATCAACGCCTTCTGCTCGTCGGTGAGCGGCCGCATTGGCGCCGTCAGTGTGTCATGATCGATCACGCCGAGCAGCTTGAGCGCCGCCTTGAGACCTGCGAAGCTGCCTGACTGACCGCCACCGAGCGTGGTGACGCGGGCCGCGGCGAGCGCGTGTGCGTGGTGGCGCAGTGCCGCCTCCGCGTCGCCTCGTTCGCCCGCCTCCCACTCGCCCGCCACGCTTGCCGGCGCCAGGTTGGCGAGGCTCGGCACGACGCCGTGCGCGCCGATGCCGGTCATGGTGCTGCGCCACGTGGTGCCGAGGAACCGATACGGATCGATGTGCTGCATGCGGCAGCGCATGACCATCTCGGCGAACGCCTCACCGGTGCCGGAGCTGTCCTTGACGCCCGCCACCGTACCCTCGGCGGCCAGCCGCACGAAGGTCGCGGGCGCCACGCTGAGCTTGACCATGCTCGGGATGTCGTACACCCACAGCGGTTGTTCACATGCCTCGGCGATGGCGCGGAAATGATCGAGCAGCTCATCCTGGGAGTGGGTGTAATAGTACGGCGGCGTCGCAGCGACCCCGACCAGCGGCGTCCCGCGTACTTCGCGGGCGGCGTCGATCGCCGCCGCGGTGGCCGGCGCCGAGATGTTGCCGACTACCGGCACCCGTCCCGCCACCTCGTCGGCGACGGTTTCGATCACCAGCCGTCGTGCCGGCTCGCGGAGGGCGGCGAATTCGCCGGTGGTTCCGGCCGCCCAGATGCCGTGCACGCCGTTGTCCAACAGGTAGTTCACCAGCCGGCGCAACGATGCTGTGTCGACCTCGCCGGCCGGCGTGAGCGGCGTCAGGATCGGAACCATCACCCCGCGGATCGGGTCGCTTCGGATGGGATCTCGGTTCCCGGTCGCTACGCTGGTCGCGGTCGTGGCAGTGTCGGTCATAGATTCAGGTGCTCCTGGGAGTGATTGCCGGCGGCTGCCCAGGTCGGCGCGTACCGGGCAGGCATGGGTCACCGGGCAGGTGTATCATCGCGTTGATGGCCGACAATCACAACCGGTCCCACGCTGCCCCGGGTTGCCCTGGCGGAGTGCCCGGGGCATGAACGTCGTGCTGTTCGACAGCGACCGCCGTACCCAGAGCATGCCGGCTTCCGATCCCCGCGCCCGTCACTTGCTGGAGGTGCTCGGCTGCCGGCCCGGCATGCAGTTCCGGGCCGGCGTCGTGAATGGAGAGTCCGGCCTCGGTACCGTGGTCGCCGTCGAGCCCGATCGGATTCGAGTCGCGTTGTGCTGGAACGCGGAGCCGGTCGCCCCGCCCGACATCACGCTTATCGTCGGGCTGCCGCGCCCGCCGAGTGCCAGGAAAATCCTGTACCAGGGCGCCGCGCTCGGGTGCCGGGCCATGCACTTCGTGCATACCCGGCTGAGCGATCCCAACTACGCCCGGAGCAAGCTGTGGCGCGACGACGAGTGGCGCCGGCACCTGTTGGACGGCGTACAGCAGTCAGCCGCTACCACCATGCCGGAGGTAACCTGCGGCATGGCGCTACGCGCTGCGCTGGGGCGTGCCGCCCCGGGTTGCACGGCGGTGGCGCTCGACCCGGAGACCGGTGCGCGGCGCCTCGGTGCGGCCTGCGTGCGCGTGCCGCTGGTGCTCGCGGTCGGCCCGGAACGCGGCTGGAGTGCCGAGGACCGCGCGACGCTGGCGCGGCATCGGTTTGCCTTCTGCACGCTTGGAACGAGGATACTGCGCGTGGAGACGGCATGCGTGGCTGCGATGGCGATTGTGCAGGCGCGGCTCGGTGAGATGTAGCGCCCGTTCAGGAGATGGAGGCGCGCGTTCAGCAGGCGGTTGGGCGATGTCCAGGAAAGCCGGGTGCAGCGCGCGCAGGGCGGAGCCGTTCTACACCTGGAGCCCGTCGAGCACCAGGGTCGCGAAGGTGTGGCCGAGGCGGTCGCCCTCTTCCACCAGCCGGCGCGACTCCCCGTCTCCCATCTGGGCAAGCAGTTCGATGCCCATGAACATCGCGTACACGAGCCGCGCCGCGGCGGGCACGTCCACCGGTCGCATGGTCCCGCCGGCGATTGATGCGTTCAGAGACCGTTCCGCCCGCTCGATGCCGGGTTCCAGGAGGTCGCTGCGCACCTGCTCGGCGAGCTTGTCGTCGGCAAGCACGGCCGACAGTACGGCGAAGAACGTGGTCATCTGCGGATGGGCGTGGCGCACGCGATTGTTGATGGCACGTCGGTAGCGTTCATGCATGTCGGCGGCGCCGCCTCCGCCGCCCTCCACCTGGGCGTCGCCGATCACCCGCTGCAACACGCCGACGAGCAGGTCGCGCTTGCCCTTGAAGTGGTGATACAGAGCACCCTCGGAGAGGCCCGCCTCCGCGGCAATCAACTTCGTGGTGCCCCGTTCGAAGCCGCGCTCGGTGAACACGGTTGCCGCCGAATCGAGGATGTGCTCGCGTTGAGCGGACGCGTACTTGCGACGTGCCGTCCCGGCGTCGCCGTCAGCCATGGTCGGAAGATATTCGAAATCGAACGCCCCGTCCACCCTATGCGAGCGATCAATCGCCTTGAATGCTGTGCGCTCGCCATGTCATTTGGCCCCTCGCATTTTCTTGCGGGCGCTCGGGCGGCCAGCGGGCGGAAATATCGGGCCTGTTCAGCTACGCCCCTACCATGTCGACTCACGCCGGGCGCAACTACGGTACACTGTCCACTGCGTGCTCCCCAATCCCGCACATATCGGCTCGGCGCTGTCCGACCTCATCGGAGGCGGCGGCAGGCGGCGTGAGCGGCCCGACTTCCGGCAGGGCTTCCACTTGGCCCTTGCCAAGGTGCTTGGCGCCGCGGCGTGGATCGACGCGCCGATCAATCAACCCGAGGTGAACGTGATCAAGAGCCTGCTCAACGAGCTGTCTCCGCGTCTCACCAGTCGCGAGTTGCAGTCGGTCCAGCGCTACCTGGCAGAGCCGGTGCCGGGAGACCATTGGGATGAGTTGCTGCTCGCATTGAGCGGCTTCACGCGCCGCCGCGCGCGGCGGCAGTTCGCACTGCAGCGGTTGCAGTCGCTGTTGGCGTCCGACGGCGAACCGACCGAGGTGGAGAAGAGGCTGTTCGCGCAGGCGCGGTCGGCGCTCGATTGGCGGGGCAGTCAGCCGGATACCCCCGAACCGGACGTTGGGGGCGCCGCGTCGCCTGCGCCGGACTGCGGTGCCGGCGAGGACGACGGCGGGATACGCCTGGGCGATCTTGCCCGCGGCGGCGTTCGCGATGGTCCTCCGCCGCTGGTGGACCGGGTGCGGGAAGCGGCCGCTGCCCGGATGGGCGGCCCGGCGGACGATCGCGTGCCGCGCCGGCTGGCGGTGTGGTGCGCCGCCGTAGTGCACGTCACGGTTCACCGCGCCCGCACCGACGGCGAAGACGCGGAGCTGGTAGGTTTTCTGGCCGCGGTCGGCGGCGTCGATGAAGCCACCGCCGAGACGGTGCTGGCACAGGCCCGCGAGGCGGGGCCGGCCGCGGCGGCGCTTCCGGAACTGGCCGCCGAACTGCGCGGCGCCGCCACCGCGGTCGAGGTCGCCTCCCTCGCGCAGTTGCTCAACGCGATGGCCGGCGGCGACGCCGCCCTGCGCCGCCTGGAGGAGGTGAGCCGCGGGATGGAAGGCATCGCCTGGTAGCGCCCCGACCGCTCACACCGGGCGCCCGGATGCAAGCCTATGGGAGAACGCGCAGGATCTCGTAGCAGGCGCCGAGCGGGTGATAGTCGGTCTTGGTCGGCGGGCTCTTCCTGTCGTCGTAGCGGCGCCCGCCTCTGTCCAGCACCCGGTACCACGCGCCGTGGACGTGGTCCACGAAATGGCGGTCGGCATATTGCCAGGCGCGGTCGTAGCTGTCCCAGTAACGCGCTTCTCCGGTGCGCACGGCCAGCACCGCCGCGGCGGCGACCGTCTCGGCGAGCACCCAGTAGTAGCGGTCGGTATCGAGAATCGTCCCGTCCGGCGCGAACGTGTAGTGCATGCCCCCGTACTGCTCGTCCCAGCTTCGCGCCAGCGCGGTGTCGAACAGCCGCACGGCGGCCGGCAACTGCCACGGCTCGGGCCGGTGGCGCTCCAGAATCAGCAGCAGCTTGGCCCACTCCACGAAGTGTCCGGGCAGGTAGCCGTAGGGGCGGAACAGGTTGCGGGGATCGTCGCGGTTGTATTGCCAGTCGTGTTCCCAGCCGGTGGTGTAGTGCTCCCAGATCAGCCCCTGCGCCGGCGCCGCAAGCTCGACGCAGATTCGGGTCGCCAGGGTGAGCGCCCGGTCAAGGTAGCGCGCTTCGCGGGTGGTCTCGTAGGCCGCGAGCAGCGCCTCGCACAGGTGCATGTTGGCGTTCTGTCCCCGGTAGGGGTCCACCGCCCGCCAGTCTCCGGCGGCGATCTCATCCGCGTAGAGTCGCGCGGCCGGTTCCCAGAACCGTTGTTCGAGCAGGTCGTAGACCTCGCCGGCAAGAGCCTGTGCGCCGGCCACGCCGACGCGCGCCGCCATGGCGGCTGCCAGCAGCACGAAGGCATGGCCGTATGCGTGGCGGGCGCCATCCTCTACCCCGGCTGCGCCGAGCACCCAGGCGAAGCCGCCGTCGCTCTGCCGGTGTCCCGACTGCAGGAACGCAACTCCGTGGGCGGCCGCCGACCGGTACGCGTCGTTATCGAACAGTTCGGCGGCGACCGCGTAGTTGAACACGAAACGGGAGGTGCCCACCAGGTGCTTGGTGTCCCGGTCGTAGATGGTGCCGTCGTCGGTGAACTGGTTGATGTAGCCGCCGCGCTCGGTGTCGATGCACGCCGGGTGGTAGAAGTCGATGATCCTCCGGACGTGCTCGCGGAGCACGGCGGGATCACGGTAATTCAGGGCCATGAGCGCGCTCAACCGTTGGGATTGATGTGCACCTTGATGGAGCGCGAGGACTTGTCGAGGGCGGCGCCGAACGCATCGTGCACCGCATCGAGCGGGAAGCGCTGGGTTACCAGGGAGCGGGCGGCAGCGGCGTTGTCGGCAACCATTTCCATTGCGATCTGGTAGTCGGCACGGCCGTTGGTGGCCGAGTAGGTCATGGCGCCGACGATCTCCACCTCGTGCTTGGCCAACAGCAGCGGATTGATGCCGACGGTGGGCACGGTGAATACGCCGAGCAGCAGGAGCCGCCCCTTCGGCCGTATCGCGAGCTGGGCGGTGAGCAGGGTGTCCCCGCGCCCGCCGACCGTTTCCACCGCCACGTCGACCACGCGCATCCGGGCGAGCTCCTGCAGGCGCTCGCGCCCGGCCTCGTCGTCGGCAATCACCTCGTCGGCACCGAGGCGCCGGGCCGCTTCCTGCTGGTGCGGGTGGCGGGCCGTGATCAGAGCCGTGGTTCCGCTCGCCTTGGCGGCGATCAGGGCGGTCAGGCCGATCGATCCGGCACCGATGATCAGCACCGTCTCGCGGGCGCGCAGGCCTATCTTGCCGTAGCCGTGCACCGAGCACGCGAGCGGCTCGGCAAGCGCGATCACTTCGCCGTCGGCACCATCCGGAGCACGGTAGGCGGTGCGCGCCGGGACCGTGGCCAGCTCGCTCATGCCGCCGGCGGCCGTCTCCCCCACCAGTCCGCGTTCGGTGCACACGTGGTAGTTGCCGGTCAGGCAGAAGGAGCAGGACCCGCAGCTCAGCAACGGTTCGACACCCACGAGGTCGCCTTCTCGCACGTGGCGGACGCCGGCGCCGACCGCGGTCACCGTACCCGCCACCTCGTGGCCGGGCGTCACTCCCGGGCGCGGCGTGAACTCGTTGCGGTAGAAGTGCAGGTCGGAGCCGCAGATGCCGGCGCTTGCCACCGCAATCTGCACCTCGCCCGGCCCCGGGTCCGCCACCTCCGACTCCCCGATCGCCAGCTTCAGATCATCCGTCCAGCGTACCGACTTCATCTTGTTCGCCATTGCGTGCTGCCTCCGCGGTTCGATCCGCGACACGGCGGCCGAAGGCCATGCCGATTGCGGATCCGCATTATAGCCCGTAAGCGCCCGCCGTGCCGCCAGCCTCGCGGCACTGCGACTTGCCAGTTGCCACAGCGATTGGCGTCGGGTTATAGTTCCGAAAACACCTTGCCTACCGCGCGGGAGGGTAAATCACCATGGCCGAAGCCGATCTGACGGGGCGCTCAGTACGGGGCGAGTGGCAGCCCGAGTCGCTGCCCAAACCGTCACCGCTGTTCACCAAGCCGCTCAAGTTGCGTCCGATCTTCAACTTCTTTTTCGCACATGACGGGTTGCTGTACCCCAAGAACGCCATCTACGCCGGCCTCGCCGTGGTCGCCTGGCTGTGGTTCACGCCGAGCTTCGCGCGCACCGAGACGTTCGCGATCGGCTGGATCGCCGAACTCTATCTGCGCAACGCGGCGCTGCTGATCCTGGTCGCCGGCGGCCTGCACCTGCGGCTGTACATGAAGCGCGCCCAGGGGCAGCGCTACAAGTACAACCCGCGCTGGCTTGGCGGCAGCAGCCGCGCGTTCATGTTCGGCAACCAGACCCGCGACAACGTGTTCTGGACGCTCGCGAGCGGCTGCACCATCTGGACGCTCTACGAGGCGGTCACGCTGTGGTTCTACGCCAACGAGTTCATCTTCTCCGTCAGTTGGGCGCGGCACCCGGTGTACTGCGTGCTGATGATGGTGTTCATCCTGCTGTTCCGGCAGGCGCACTTCTACTGGACGCACCGCCTCACCCATTGGAAGCCGCTGTACAAGTGGGCCCACTACCTGCATCACAAGAACGTAAACATCGGGCCGTGGTCGGGGCTTTCGATGCACCCGATAGAGCACGTGCTCTACCTTTCCGGCGTGGTGATCCACTGGATCATCCCCTCGCATCCGCTGCACGCCATTTTCCACCTGCTGCACGCCGGCATCAGCCCGGCTGCCGGCCACGCCGGGTTCTACAAGTTCGAGCTCGGTGAGAAGCATGCGATGAGCAACGGCGGCTACTTCCACTACCTGCATCACCGCTACTTCGATTGCAACTACGGCAACGAAGGGGTGCCGCTGGACAAGTGGTTCGGCAGCTTTCACGACGGTTCGCCCGAGGCGCACAAGGCGATGCGCGAGCGCAAGCGCAAGCTCGGCAACCGTGGAGCACCGGTCACCATAAACTGACAGCGCGCCGACGGCCGGCTTGTCCGAGGCGGTGGCTGAACACGTCTTGAACGGCCGCACCGCGGTCGTGACCGGCGCCAATTCCGGCGTCGGGCGCTCGGCCACCGGGTTGCTGCTGGCGGCCGGCGCTCGTGTCACGCTGGTGTGCCGCGACCGCGGCCGGGGCGAACGCGCACTGGCCGAGTTGCAGTCCGATCATCCGTGCGCAACAGCTACGCTCGAGATCGCCGACCTGGCGGCCATGGGGAGCGTGCGGACGCTGGCGGCCCGCCTCGCCGGCAGGCACGATAGCATAGATATCCTGGTAAACAACGCCGGCGTGTGGCGCAACCGGCTGGAGTTGACGGCCGCGGGGTTCGAGCGCACGTTCGCCACCAATCACCTGGGCCACTTCCTGCTGACCAACCGGTTGCTTCCGCGGCTGAGCGGCGGCGGCCACATTGTCAACGTCAGTTCCGAGGCTCACCGCAGCGGCGACCTGCGGCGCACGGACCTGGACGAGATTGCGCGCGGCCGCGCCTGGCGCGGCACCTTTCCTGCCTATGCCGACTCGAAGCTGGCCAACGTGCTGTTCACGGTCGAGGCGGCGCGGCGCTGGCGGGAGCACGGCGTAACCGTCAACGCCGTGCATCCCGGCGTGCTGGCGACCGGCCTCTGGAATCAGAACAGCGGTGTACTTGCGGCCGTCCTGCGCTTCTTCAAGTTGTTCATGCGTAGCCCCCGGGTCGGCGGCAATGCAGTGTTTAGCGCGCTGGAACGTGCGCTGCGGGATGGAGCCACTGGACGCTACTTTCGCGTAACCGGCGAATCGGCCCCGCAGCCGCAAGCTGTCGACAAGGCGTTGGCACATGAACTCTGGGAGCGTAGTCTCCGGTGGACCGCGAGCCCGGCAGTTTGCACCGGTTCGGGGTGCTGATATTTTCGTAATATTTTTTCGTTGACGATCCGATTAGCTAGTAACGATATTCCGCGTCACCTCAGCCACGCCCGCCGATGCAAGCGTTATCGCGCGTGTGCAAGTGGTTACGTGGCGCACCACCTACGGGGGGATCGTACCGGATGCACGCCTGGCCACCCTCTCCTACCGTCACCGCGAGTCCGCGTGGCGGCAAATCATTTCCGAATAGCACTCCGAGGAACTTCAATTCGTTGCCGAGACGAACGCCGGCGAAGCGGTCGGCTTCGCCAGTGGCGGCCTTTGAACTCGGGGGCGACCTCGAGTACGACGGCGAGTTCCACGCGAGCCATTTCCTTGCCCCGCACTAGCGGCTTGGCGTCGGACGGCGGCTTGTCGCGGCCGTAGTCTAACGCCCGATCCACGCCTCGTTCGACCCCATGTCGATCCGGGTATTGCAGGACAATCCTTCGTGCCGCTGTTGCGCGGCGATCGGCGGTTCGCGAGTGCGCAACCGCACTACTACGATTGGCGGTGCCGATCGTGCGGAGGTCGCCTACGGCTGGCATGACCTCGCACTCCCGAGGCGGAATCGGCACCGAAGGGAGGGGGTATGACTCCGAGAGTCGCTGTCCTTGGCGCCGGAGCCATGGGATGTCTGTTCGGCGGAGAGCTCGCCGAGCACGGCCTTGACGTCACGCTGATAGACGTGTGGCGCGAGCATGTCGAAGCGATCAACCGCGACGGGTTGCGCATCGTGGGCCATCGCGGCAATCGCCGCGTCCGCGTGCGGGCGACCACCGATCCCGCATCGTGCGGACCGGTGGACGTGGTGCTGGTGCACTGCAAAGCGGCGTGCACGGTGGCCGCGGTGAGCACCGCGCGCGACGCCGGACTGTTTCGCAACGGTACGGTCGCCATCAGCTTCCAGAACGGCCTCGGCAACGAAGAGACGATCGCCGAGGTGATCGGTTCCCGGCGGGTGCTCGGCGGCGTGACCGCGCAGGGAGCGAGCGTCGAGGGGCCGGGCTGCATCCGCAGCTACGCCGACCTGCCGAGCCAGATCGGCGAGATGGGCGGCGGTGTCAGCGACCGCGCCACGGCGATCGCGGCCGTGTTCAGCGAACACGGCCTGCAGACCGTAGCGAGCGCCGACATCCGCCATGACATGTGGAAGAAGCTGATGGTGAACGTCAGCGTGAGTGCGATGTCGGGCATTACCAACCTGACCATCAGCGAGGCGGTGGCGACTCCCGAACTGAAGGCGATGTGCTACGGCGCGGTAGCGGAGGCGGTGCCGGTGGCCTGTGCCGACGGCGTCGCCCTTACGCACGAGGAGAGCCGCAAGACGCTCGACCTGATTGTTGGTCCGGGCGGTACCGGAGCCAACAAGTCGAGCCTGTGCGTCGACATCCTGAACCGGCGGCCCACCGAGGTCGACGTGATCAATGGCGCCGTGGTGTCGCACGGCGTCCGGCACGGCATCGAGACGCCGATCAACGCCACCCTGGTAGCGCTGGTCAAGGGCATCGAGTCCCGTTACCTCGCCGGCTAGAGCGGAGTGAGACCGAACCATGGTGCTTGCCCCTCAACCCTGCGTGGATACCAGCAGCGCGCGGCTGAGTGCTCCGCCCCTGGAAGCGTTGTGTGAAGCGCTCGCCCGCGGTCTGAAGGCCAACTACCGCGACGTCCGCGTGCGGGTGGTGCCCTGCCCCGACCTGCGCCGTGTCGGCTGTTCGTGGGCTGGCCTGGGGGGCTCGCCGGGCATTGTCGACGTCGGCGGCGAGCCGTACGCCCACAACCCGCGTTACCGCGACGTCCGGTTCGCGGTGCCGGACGTGCTGCGCTGCACCGGCCTCGCCGGCACCGGGGTGCTCGGCGCCGGCATGGCGTGCCCGGCCCTCATCGATGGCCACTGCGGCGAGGTGATCGCCAACCTCGACGTGGGCGTCCGCGACCGGTCGCGGGTGGCGCGGGTGGACGAACGGGGACGCTGCGTGGTGGAACCGTACGGCGCCGGCGTGTTTGCCGGGCTCGCCAACCTGTACGTGTGCGACGGCGCACCGGGGCCGGTCCTGGAAGTGGAGGTCGGCCACCGCATCGGGGCCGAGGGTTCCCTGCCGCAGGCGATGCGGGCGGCCCTCGCTCCGCTGGCGGCGACCGGGCTGGGGCCAATCGCCCTCGGTGGCGTGTTCGAGCTTGTGGCCGGGCAGATCCGCAGTCACGTGATGCCTGACTACGACTGCATCGACGTATCCTACTACGACTCCGAGCGCGACGAGGTGGTCAGGGACTTCCTGCGCTTCTTCGAACCGGTCGGCCCCGGCCTGCTGTGCTTCTCGGTGCTGTGGACCGGCGACCCGACGGGAGGGGCGCTGGATCTGCGCCCGTCGGGCGAACACACACACTTCTACCACCCGCGCGATCCCGGCCTCGGCGGCCACTACCACCACGACGTGACGCCGGACACCGTGCACTACCGCGGCTGGTTTGCGCCGGCGGAAGCAGTCTACCGGGTGGGCAACATCTACGCCCGGTTGCGCAGCGCCGAGGCTCAGGTGGCATAGCGCTGCGATAGCGCCGCCGCGTCCGGGCCGAAGGCCCGAGACCGCGGAGGACGCCGGGGCGCGGGCCGCGCTCCGCTATCGCGCCGGCGACCAGAAGTGGGTGATCACGGCGTAGCGCGCGGTGTCGGTGGCGTTGCCGCCGGCGTAGTGCAGCGTGCGGCAGTGGTGGAAGGTGGCGTCGCCCGGCTGCAGGGTGACGGCCACCGCCTTGCTGTCGTCGGCAGTGGTAGCGAGGGCGCCGTTGATCTCCGACCGGTCGGCGATCGAGACATGCTCCCGGATCGGGCCGCGGTGGCTGCCCGGAATGAACTGCATGCCGCCGTTGGCCTTCCACGCCGGGGTCAGCGCCAGCCAGCAGGTCACGGCGCGGTCGGATCCGTTGCGGTCCTGCCAGTAGCCGGCATCCTGGTGCCAGTCGGTCTGTGCCGGATAGTGCGCCGGCTTCATGATGAGCTGATCGTACTGGTACGCCGCGTCCGGCCCGATCAACCGCCTGGCCGCCGCCAGCGCGCGCCGGAAGTATGCGTGCCCGCGCCAGTGCGCGATGTGCTGCGACGGGTTGGCAAGCTGCACCATCGCCCCCTTGACCCGCCGGTCGCCAAACGCCGGCACCTCGATCTCACCGCGCAGCACCCGGTCGTAGTCGGCCAGCAGTTCGCTCACCCGCTCTTCCTCGATCAGTCCCCGGACCACGACGAACCCGTCCCGCCAAAACGCCGCGACTTGCGTCCCTGGTAGCGTTGCTGTACTCACGGCGACCCAGTATACGCCACTCGACCAGACCGGAACTCGCCGCCACGGATTGCATGATTGGCGTCAGGCCTGAGATACCGCAGTACTCAGTCGTCCAGGTCGCGATGGGAGACGGAGTCCTCGTCTACCCAGTCCGCCTCTTCCCACGTCGTTCCTTGGCGGCCCGGGACTTTGCGGGTGGGACCGGCCTTGTGTATTCGACAGGAGAGCGGTCCGTAGCAGAAAGTCTCCTCACGATAACGCTTTCGGGCAGGGTTCCAGTGGTCGACGATGATTTCCACCGGCATCCGGCACCCCCAGA
Organism: Spirochaetaceae bacterium; assembly: GCA_028821475.1. Classification (GTDB taxonomy): domain Bacteria; phylum Spirochaetota; class Spirochaetia; order SZUA-6; family Bin103; genus Bin103. Next base: position 40,303 of record JAPPGB010000088.1, on the reverse strand, counting down.
TGCAACTCGTGCACGACGCGGAGTAGGTCCGCGCGGCGAGGCGTCGGCAGCCGCGCTCGCGGTACACCTCAAGGTCCGGTGGCATTCCATGCCACGGCGGCGGCGCCCCGCCTCGGTCCGCGCGGTGCAAGACCTTGAGCTTGGAGATTCTGTACAGGTCGGCGGTCTCCCTGCGCGCATCGGGAACGGGTACGCCCATCCCGCTCAACGTGTTGCCGACCTCGATGCGATGCCTGGCGTGCGCCGCCTCACCAATGGCGATGGCGAACATGCGCGACTCCTCGTCGACCGAGCCGGCGAGCCGGAGCACGTAACCCAAGTAGGTGTGGCTGCGTTGGTCGAACGACCGCAGCAACCGGATCCGCGGCTGAATCGACACCACCACGCCGGACCACATGAGCGCCATGGGCGTCACGGTCCCACTCTCGTGCCACTGATCATCAGGACTCGAAGTGTTGCATATATTTCCTGCGGCGACACGGCAGTCCGAGCGAACCGAGCAATCGCGTTGGCTCCTCTCCTCTGTGCAGGGTTGTTTCTGGCGACGGTGGTCGGCTAATCTCGTGAGGAGAGGTGGATAGTGGCAGTCCAGACCGGCCTGACAAACGCGTGGCCACTGATATTCACGTATCGGGGCAACGTATTCGGCCACCGATATATCGCTTCCGTATCCGTGGTCAGTCGCGTTCTCGGCATTCAAGAGGGTGACGGGATCTGGCTGAGCGGAGTGCAGCCGGGAGGCATCGCCGCGGGTGGGGCCGACGTGTGGGAACCGTGCGCGGCGTACCGAAGAGCGTTCGTCGGTGTCCTGGCGGACATCGCGTCGTCAGTCGGCGACTTTCGGGCGTTCCAATCGGAAGCTGCGCGGTTGCTGGCGGAACGAGATGATGTTGCGCTCGAGGACTGGGCGGCGGCGGTGGAGGGCATCCGCACGAGCCGGCTTGAATGGCGACAGATGCAGCAGTTGCCCGTGAAGCCCGCGGCCATGACACCGTCGTTGGCGGTCACCCTGAAATCGGAATTGACCCCAGCCGACAACCTGATCGACGACGCCCCTGAGCTTGCCACGGCCGCCTGAGCCGGATGCTCCGCGAAGGCTGGTATAACAAACGATATATCGCTTGTCGCAGAACACACGATCCAGTATAATTGACCTGGTAAGAGGATCACCGGGTCAAGCATGCTCTACGCATCTGTTACATCTGCCACCGTGCCGGACGACTACGCGCGCAGGATCAAGAGCCTGCGCGGCGTCAGGGAGCTCACTCAGGGGCAACTGGCCGACCTGATCGGTGTTTCCTATGCCACGGTGAACCGCTGGGAGAACGAACAGTCCCGCCCGAACCAGTTGGCTTGGCGGCGGATCATCGAACTCGAGAGCGAAGCCACTCATCGAATCGCGGAACAGCCGGCGGTGTACGACGCGTCCGTACACCCGCCGAGTATCGACTTCGCCGCGGACCCCACCACCGTTGCGGCGGTCGCCGAGGCGCATCGCCTTGCCTACGGGCACCTGTTCAATCCTGCGTTCGCTACCGAAACCTCGCTGATCGATCCGCTGCCGCATCAGCGCATCGCCGTATACGAACACATGCTGCACCAAGCACCGCTCCGATTCCTGCTGGCCGACGATGCCGGAGCGGGCAAGACCATCATGACCGGCCTGTACGTACGCGAGATGCTGTCCCGGCGGCTCATCCGCCGCGTGCTCATCGTGCCGCCCGCGGGGCTGGTCGGCAACTGGGAGCGGGAGATGCGCTCGCTGTTCCGCCTGCCATTCCGTATCGTCGGAGGCGCCGACGCCCGAGCCGGCAATCCCTTCGTCGGGCCTGACAGCGACCTGGTGATCACCAGCATCGACACGCTGGCTGGCGACCGCATGTTCAGCCGTCTCGCGGACCCCACTACTCCACCCTACGATCTGGTCGTCTTCGACGAGGCACACAAACTGTCAGCCCATCGCGAGCCCGACTACCGGGTACGAAAGACCGACCGTTACCGGCTCGCAGAATCCATCGGAGGCGCCGGCGCGGATAGCGAGCGCTGGTCGCTGCATTGGTCGGCGCAGCACCTCTTGTTGCTCACGGCGACGCCGCACATGGGCAAGGACGATCCGTACTACTTCCTGTGGCGCCTGCTGCTTCTGGATGCGCTCTCCACTAGCGATGCGTTCGACCAGTTCCCGCAGGAGTCGCGGCGCCGCCACTTCATCCGGCGCACCAAGGAGGAGATGGTCCGCTTCGACGCCACTCCCCTGTACCCCCAGCGGAACTGCGACACCCTGAGCTACGTACTGTCGCAGGGTCCGGGAAGCGAGCAGGAGCTCTACGACGCAACTACCGACTACATCCGCTACTACTACAACCGGGCGCGGGTGCTGAACCGATCCGCCGCACGCCTGGCGATGAGCGTGTTCCAGCGGCGCCTCGCCAGCTCGACGTATGCGCTGATGCGGTCGTTCGAACGGCGCCAGGAAAAGCTCCAGGCTCTGATCACCGAAATCAGGGAGGGGCGAGTCTCCGAAGACCAGCTCTTGCGGGCGCAGCGCAGACTCGACGATCTCGACGACGAGTTCGAGACGCGGACCGCCGACGAGGACTCCAGGCCCGACGGCGACGGCGAGCGCCACGAGACGTTCGAGGAGCGCGTGTTGGGTGCCTCCGTCGCCGTCAGCCTCGCGGAGCTGGAGGCGGAACTTCTGAAGGTGGAGTCTCTCCTCGCCATGGCGCGGACCAGGGTCGCCGGAGCGGATGAGTCCAAGTTCGAAACGCTTCGGGAGGTGCTGCGCGACGCGCGGTTCGGCGACGACAAGCTGATCGTGTTCACCGAGCACCGCGACACCGCGGAGTTCCTGGTGCGGCGGCTGGAGGGTCTCGGGTTCGCCGGGCGCGTGGCCCTGATTCACGGTGGCCTGCCCTATCAGGAGCGAGACCGGCAGGTGGAGTTCTTTCGCCGCTCCGTGGCGGAAGGCGGCGCCAGCTACCTGGTGGCCACCGATGCCGCCGGCGAGGGGATCAACCTGCAGTTCTGCTGGCTGATGGTGAACTACGACATCCCCTGGAACCCGGCGCGGCTGGAGCAGCGCATGGGCCGTATCCACCGCTACGGCCAGGAGCACGATCCGGTGATCATCGTGAATCTGGTCGCGGGTGGCACGCGTGAGGGACGCGTCATGAAGACCCTGCTCGACAAGCTGGAGTTGATCCGCCGCCAACTGCGATCGGACAAGGTGTTCGACGTGGTCGGGCGCCTGTTCGAGGGCGTGTCCGTTCGAGACTACCTGGAGCAGGCGGTCACGGAAGACGGGGACGGTGACGCCGAGCGGTTGGACGGCCGCCTTACGGAAGAGCAGGTTCTGGCGTTGGAGGAGCGGGAGCGGGTGCTGTACGGAAACGGCGGCGACGTGCGGCGACGAATTTCCGATCTCGCCGGCGCGGCGGAGCAAGAACAATTTGTCCGGCTGCTGCCTGGCTACGTGCGTTGCTTCTTGGAGAAGGCGGCTTCGCTGTTGGATTTGAGAATAGAGGGAGATCTGGACGACACGTTCTCGCTTGCACCGTGCGGGCCCGGCGCGGCCGATGCCTTGCTTCCCGCGCTCGAGACGTACGCGCAACCGGCGCCGAGTCGGCTCACGGTGTACAAGCCCGAGAATCGGGAGCAGATATCATGGCTGCACCCCGGCGAGCCGGTGTTCGACAGCATTTCGGCATCGATCCTGGGGCGTTTCGGCGATCACGCCCTGCGCGGCGCCGTGTTCGTCGATCCATACGCAGCCGAGCCGTATCTGTTCCACCTCGCCGTGGTGACCGTCATAAGAAGAGGAGCGGTGATCGACGGCAGCGAGCACGCGCCGGCGGACAGAATGCTGGAGTCACGTCTCATCGGCCTGCGGCAGTCATCCGACGGCACCGTGGAGGAGTCTCCCGTCGAGCGCTTGCTGCTGCTGCGCGGTGCTGAAGACTTCGCGCCGAGTCGGGTGCCGCTCGCCGGCCGCGCTCGCGAGATGATCCGCGCTGCAGCCGACCATGCCGGCGAGGAAGTAGTGGAGCCGCTCGCACTCGCCCATCGGCAGCGAGTCATGGCGAAGCTACCCTCTCGCGTGGAGTTCGTCAGTCGCGGCTTCGACTTCCAGGCCGCTGAACTGGCCGCCTTGCGCGCCCGGCTCACCGCGCAGGCTCGTGACGGCGTCCGCCATGCACAATCCGAGCTGACCCGGGTAAAGGAACGCCAGCGCAAGCTCGCGAGCACCCGCGCACGGCGCCTAGCCGAGTTGCACGAAGAAGCGGACTCGGTCCGTGCCGGCGACGTGGAGTTCCTGCTCCACGCCCTTATCGTTCCCGCTGACGATCCTACGGAGCTGGAGCGCTACGACGCCGAAGTGGAAGCCGTCGCCGTGCGGGTCGCGACCGCTTATGAAGAAGCCTCCGGCGCCGCAGTAAAGGACGTGTCGCGACCAGCTCAGGCTCGACGGGCAGGGCTTGCAGACTGCCCCGGCTTCGATCTGCTCTCCACTCGTGCCGCCAGCGAGCGCCGCTGCATTGAGGTAAAGGGGCGCGCCCGCACCGGCAGCGTCGAGGTCAGCGACAACGAGTGGGCGAAGGCGTGCAACCTGCGTAATCAGTACTGGCTCTACGTCGTCTACGACTGCGCCACGCCCCGACCGAGACTGCACCGCGTACGCGATCCGTTCGCCAAGCTTCTCGCAGGCAGCCGGGAGTCGCTTGCGTACACGGTCACACCGGGGGCTGTCATGAAGGCAGCCGAGTAATCAGGTATGTTGAGCATCGAACCGACATCATCACTATTTGAAGACGTAACAAGGAAGCACTCTCTAAATGATCAATTTGTCTTTGTCGATTAGCTTGCCGAAGCCCTGGAATGGAGAAGTCTTCAAGGCTGAGCAAGTCGGAGCGGTGAACTTCCTTGTTGGACCGAACGGTAGCGGAAAGTCACAGTTTGCACACGTCCTTCTACAAGAACTGAGACACAACGATCAAAGTGCACGTCTATTGAGTACCGACAGGTTAATGGGTATGGAACAATCTAGATCCATAGACAATTTTGTCGGTGACCATTTCAGTAGTGGGTACCTAAAACGCGAATTCGAGGACTACCGGATGGCAGGATCTGAAGGAGCCGGAATCGATACGATATTGCTTCTTGAGGAGCGAATGGACCTCCGAATACAGGTTGAAGCAACACTCAATCAGATTTTTAACCGAGAGATTCTTCTTGAGTGGGATTCCGGATATCTCATGCCTCGAATTCGTCGTCGCAATGAGAATAGTCCATATAGAATGGATAGAGAGGAATGTCATGGTATAAAGGAACTTATGGTCCTACTTACTCACCTATATAATCCAGAATATCGGTATCTCATCGTTGACGAACCGGAGCTAAATCTACATCCTCAATTTCAGGCATTCTACATGAATGAGGTACGTAAGGTCGCAGGTGATCCTTCCACCGATAGTCGAAAGAAGATCATCTTTCTTATCACACATTCTCCATACATTATTGACATTAGATCGGAAGATGATTTACGGTCGATTGTTTCGTTCGATTCAAGCAATGACGTGCCAAGGCAGATGGTCGGAGATACTCATAAGGACGTCTCGGATCCTCAATTTCTGAGCCGATTGAATGCACACAATAAGCAGTTCTTCTTTTCAGACAATCCGATCTTCGTGGAGGGTATCAGCGACGCTCAGCTTGTTACTGCTATTATGGAAAGAGATGGTAAGTCAGTCTCAGCAGCGGGAAGCTGTATAATCGATTCTGGTGGGGCAGAGGAAGTAAATCAATACGTGAATCTCTGCAGAGCGCTTGGCAAGCGTGCTCATTTTCTCTATGATCTCGATAGTTTATTCGCTGGGAATCTCCGTTCGTGCATCAAAAAGGACGAGACAGTCCAGAGCTTTTTATTGTCTACTGGACTCGGTAACAACATAGCGAAGTACTGCGGTGCTCTGGATCGTGAGCTGACGAAACTGATAGATACAGTGATCCAGACCAACGTGCCGAAGAGTCTTGAAAGGCTGCGTGAGTATTTGTGCAAGTTGGGTGCTCGTACGCAGTGGACAAAAGGAGAATATGCGAAGGCGAGGACTGCTGTGATGACTTCAATAAGCCTGTTTCGTTCCGACATGATATTGATAGGTAGAAGGACGATAGAGGACGTTGAGGGCCGTCTACGGCAGATTCTTACAGCACTAAAAGAAAAGAATATACATGTACTTAGTGGGGGTACAATAGAGAGGTATTTGCCAAGTTATTGTGGAGATTACTACGAGCTCAAAGATGAGCGAAAACGACGTGCTGTAGTCGCTGAAATCGGCATTCTTGCAGATAAAACTATTCAGGGTGAGTTGCCTGATAGGTATGGAGAGTTATACGACACGATCTCAAGATTACCCGGTAAGGGTGAAGTTGACGTCGTCCCGGTTCTTCAAGACTACTTGAGCGATTACATTCACGAGCTTCAGAAAGTAATTAGGAATAACTCGAGTTGGACGACGGATGAAATACAACATCGACTTAGGGCAGTGTTACCCTCGGCTAGTCTTGTATTCTCGGTACGGAATCTCACACGAACGGTAGATGGACAGTTTTCGGCAATTGTCGATATCGTCGAGATGATGGGACATGGACGCCGGTGTGCGAAAGTGAGCGATAGTACGAACGCAGGTATGGGAGAGTTCTTGATCGTTGACGCCAACGAAGTGGCGGAATAGGGAGCAGATGGACTTTCACGATAGGAGCGTATGATAGGACGACAAATATGTAGCGATAGGCGTCTCATCGAAGCAGCGTTTCCGGTGAAGCAGGTGTCGCTGGACTCCGTGCATGAGAAGAATGTGCGGCATGGGCACGTCTCGACGCTGCATATCTGGCCGGCGCGGCGGCCGTTGGCAGCTTGCCGGGCGGCACTGATTGGGACGCTGCTTGGCGATCCAGGAGGTGCGGCGCAGCGGAAGGCGATCTTGGATCGGATGGCCGGTTCGGTGGTCAAGAGCGTGGAGCGCAAGCGGGTGAACGGGCGCTTGGTGGAGACCGTAAGGGACGGGACCGCGGGCGGTATTCTGCACTGGGGGCGGGAGAACGGCGAGGACCTGCAGTGGTTTCGGGACGAGATTCGCAGGTCCTACGACGGGCGCACGCCAAGGGTGCTTGATCCGTTCGCGGGAGGGGGCGCGGTACCGCTGGAAGCACTGCGCCTGGGCTGCGACGTGACGGCGATCGACATTAATCCGGTGGCGTGGTTCATTCTCAAGTGTACGCTCGAATATCCGCAGCGACTTGCCGGTAAAAAGCGCCCGCTTCCCGATTTTGCGTTGCGTGACGCGGAGTTTATGGCCGCGTTCTTCAAGGTGCAGGGTTTCAAGGGAGCCACGTTGCGCACGTTGCTCCAGCGGCTCGGGCACGGCGGCGGTAGCGAGGTTCAGCTCGACCTGATCAGCGTCGACGATCCTCTGCTCGACGCGGACCTTGCGTGGCACGTGCGGGCATGGGGACGATGGGTGCTTGCTCGTGCGCGCAAGGATCTGGCGTCTCACTACCCCACCTATGCCGAGTTCATACCTCTGACTGCAGGCGGTGAGTACGAGGCGCGACCGACGCGACCTCTTGTGGAGGTCGATGAGGGCGGGAATCCGGAAATCGACTCGCTGAATGCAGAGTACGACACCGCCTACCTGAACGATCCCCGCAACCCTCGATGGGTGGCGAAGCCTACGGTCGCGTACCTGCACGCGCGGACGGTTGCCTGTAAGCAGTGCCGCGCCATGCTGCCGCTGCTCAAGACGCGCTGGCTGTGCAAGAAGGATCGCAAGCGCGTTCTGCTGACGATGGAGCGCGACGCCGCACAGACCAATGTGGCATTTGGCGTGCAGACGGACGTGCCCCGGAGCGGCGGCAATGCTGCACAGCAACGGGAACACGACAAGCGCATCGGCGCCGGCACGATGTCGCGCACCGGCGCGACCTGCCCTTGGTGTCGTGCCATCATGACCATGGAAGATATCCGCCTGGAAGGACGCGTCGGGAGGTTGGGTACGGTCATGACGGTGGTGGTAGTCGACGGACTGCGGAGCAAGGAGTATCGCCTGCCTACCGAGCACGAACGTGCGGCTGCGGAAGTGACCGAAGAGCGGCTGCAAGCCGTCTTTGGGGACATTCCCTTTGGCCTGCCGGAGGAGCCGACATCCAAGGCAGGAAGCGGAGCGTCACGCGCATTCTCCGTCGACGGCTATGGCTTTGACACCTGGAGAACACTATTCACTAATCGCCAACTTCTGTCGCTTGGCGAGTTCATCCGCGCGCTGCGCTCCTTGCCGCAGCGACTGAGCGACTATCCACCCGTGTGGCGGGAGTCGATCGTCGCGATGTGCGGACCGATCATCAGCCGAATGGCGGACCGAGGCAGCACGCTGGCGACGTGGACCAACGATCCGGAGAAGATCAGGAGCACGTTCGCGCGGTTCGCGTTACCCATGACGTGGGACTTCTCGGAGTACGCTCCCCTCTCGGACACGACCGGCGGCTTTCTGCAATCGGTCGACTGGGTGTTCAAGGTGTGTCAGCATCTCCAGGGCAGCGTGCAGGCTCCTAGCAGCGGAACCAGCGTGCTCGGATCCGCAACGGCCTGCGACGTTGCCGACATCGACCTCGTAGTTACCGACCCTCCCTACTACGATGCGATCCCCTACTCCGACCTGATGGATTTCTTCCACGTGTGGCTGAGACGATCGCTGTCCGGGCTGTCGGCTGAGATCGACTTGGCGTTCTCGGGTCACCTGGGCCCCAAGTGGGATCACGAGTCTAACGACGGTGAGTTGATCGACGACGCGAGCCGGTTCGATGGCGACAAGGAGCGGTCCAAGCGTAACTACGAAGACGGCATGGCACGCGCGTTCCGCTCCTGTCACGCGGCGTTGCGGCCGGAGGGGCGGCTGGTGGTCGTGTTCGCAAACAAGCAGCCGGACGCATGGGAGACATTGGTCGGCGCCTTGATCCGGGCCGGGTTCGTGGTTGACGGCTCATGGCCGATTCAGACGGAACGAGGGAACCGCAACCGAGCGCTTTCCTCTGCGGCGCTGTCATCGTCGGTATGGATCGTCTGCAAGAAGCGCGCCACCGTGCGTCATGGCTGGGACAGCAGCGTCCTGGACGAGATGCGTACGAACATCACCGAGAAGCTGCGCGACTTCTGGGACGCGGGGATTCGCGGGCCGGACTTCGTGTGGGCGGCGACTGGGCCAGCGCTGGAGGCGTTCAGCAAGTACCCGGTGGTCAAGAAGGCGAACGCCCCGAACGAGCTGATGACGGTTTCGGAGTTCCTGCGCGAGGTGCGGCGGATGGTGGTCGACTTCGTCGTCGGACGCGTCCTGACCCGCGACGACGGCAAGGAATCGGCAACCGGCCTGGACGACTTAACCACCTATTACTTGCTGCATCGTAACGACTTCGGCATGGGTGAGGCGCCCGTGGGGGGCTGCATTCTCTATGCGTTGTCGTGCAACCTGTCCGACACTGCGCTGGTCACACAGCACGACCTGCTGTCTCAGTCGGGGCGCGGGAACACGGAGGAGACCGAAAACGACGATCCGGCAGCAGACGAGGAACGATCCGAAGGCGGTGGCGCCAAGGTCAAGCTCAAGCGGTGGGACCGGAGGCGGGGCCGCAACCTCGGCCTGGAAGGGCCGGGAGGGCGGCCACCACCGCTCATCGACCAGGTGCACCGGCTGATGCACCTGTGGCGAGCCGGAGACCACGTCAAGGTCGACGACTACCTGGACACCCGTGGTCTCCCGCGCAACGCCCTGTTCCACCGTATCCTGCAAGCGCTCATCGAGCTCGCCGAAAGTGACGCCGAGGAGCGCTCTCTGCTGGAAGCCTTGAGCAACCGCGCGGCTGATCGCGGCGGGCTGGGCTATCATCAGAAGGAGCTGCTGACCAGTTGAATTCTTGCCGATTCGAGAGTCTGGAGGGGAATTATGGCCGCTGACGCGACCCATCCGGGCGAACACATCGCCGCGGAGTTGGAGGTGCTGGACGTGGACGCCGCCGCATTCGCGCGACAGCTCCAGTTGCCCGAGAAGCGGGTCACCGAGATTCTCAACAGGAGACAGGCCGTCACCGCGGACGTGGCGCTGAGGCTGGCAGACTACTTCGGCACCAGTGCCAAGTTCTGGGTGAACCTGCAGAGACTCCATGACCAAAGCATAGCGGAGTACACGTCTGCCCCGTGTACCGCCGCGACAGGAAACAGGCGTTGTACGGACCTGACACTATGATGGACGAAAACAACTCGAAACAGCGCCCCGCGATCACGTCGATTCGGATGGTCAACTTCAAGAACTTCGTCGACGAGACGCTGCGTCTCGGACCCTTCACGGTGGTCGTGGGGACGAACGCCAGCGGCAAGAGCAACATTCGCGATGCATTTCGCTTTCTGCACGGGATCGGCCGCGGCTACACCCTGACGGAAGTCGTCGGCGGGAAGTGGGGCACCGGCGGCCAGCAGGAATGGCAACCGATACGTGGCGCTGCGAACGAGATTGCCCGCCTCGCGCATCGTGACGCTCGCTGGTTGGGTTCGGTGTTCTCGTTTGAGGTTGGCTTACGGGTCGACGGGAAGTGCGTCGAGTACGCGATTGAGATCGCCTTTCATCCGCGTCCTCTCGAGTTTCGTGTGCAGCAGGAGGTGTTGCGGGTGGAATCGCGTACCCTCTACGAAACGACAGCTGTCGACGATGGGGTACACTCGGTACGCTGCGGCGACAATGTACGGCTAGGGCTCAGTCCGCAAAAGGCTGTTCTGACACAGCTGGACTCGCACCGCGAAGGGTGGCCGACCGGAGTCCAAGAGGAACTTGCGAAGGTGCGTGTGCGTGAGGCTCTGGCCGATATGCGATTTTGGGACCTGTCTCCGGAACTCATGCGGAACGGCGCGTTTCCCGGTAGTCCGCTGGGGGATCGGGGCGACAGCCTTCCAGCCGTGTTGGAGGGTATCTGTATCGATGAAGAGCGCCAGGAGCTGCTGGCATCGTGGCTGCAGGAGCTCACGCCCATGGACGTATCCGGTTTCGACTTCCCACATGACCCACGGGGTCTCGTACACCTGATGCTCTGCGAGTCGAACGGACGGAGGGTATCTGCGGACAGCGCCTCGGACGGTTCGCTGCGCTTCCTGGCGATGCTGGCGGTGTTGCTCGGCAAGAACCCACCCGGCCTGTGTTTCTTCGAGGAGGTGGACACCGGCATTCATGCGGCGCGCCAATCACTGTTACTGGAGCTGATCGAAACCCAGGCTGCAAAGCGTGGCATTCAGGTAGTCACGACCACTCACTCACCGGAGCTGTTGACCTATGCCAATGACAGCACGTTTGAACACATTTCGGTTGTCTGCCGGCCGGAACATGCGCACGACGCCGTCATCCGGCCCGTCGCCGAGTTACCCAACGCGCGCGAACTGCGGGTTTCGGGAGGAGGACTGGGCTCGCTTCTTTCCGAAGGCTGGATGGAGTCCGCGGTCGCCTTCACCGAGGACGATGAAGATGAGGAGACCCCGTGAGAGTGCTGGTCATTCCCGAGGACTTCCGCAAAGACCAGTACCTTCTCAAGCCACTGTTCTCACGGCTCTTTCAGACCATCGGCAAGGGGCGCGTCCAAGTGGAGATCTGTCGCGCACCGCTGCTCGGCGGGGTTGACGAAGCCCTGAAGGCAAACCGTATAGCGGAGGTAATGAGCCGTCACGGTGGCATGGCACACATCGTGGTCTTGTGCGTGGACCGCGATGGCAAGCTCGGTCGGCATCTCAGACTTCGTCAGATGGAGCGGCAGTTTGGAACGCGCCGGCTCCCTTTCTTCGCCGAGAACGCGTGGGAGGAACTGGAAACCTGGGTGCTGGCCGGGTTGACACTTCCTCACGGGTGGCGTTGGGCTGATGTGCGCGCGGAAGTGCAGGTCAAGGAGCGGTACTTCGATCCGGTCGTACGACTGCGCGGGGTGTCGGATACGCCCGGCCAAGGTAGACAACTGCTCGGTTTGGAGGCGGCGCGGCGAATCGGTGCGATCCGGCAGAAGTGTCCCGAGGACTTCGATTCTCTTGCACGGCGGCTTGAAGCGGCGGTCGGCGCCACTTGAGGAGATTACCGGCATCATGAGCACTTCACGAGGAGCCCTGACTCCGTGGCACGAGGTCGTCCAACTGCGCGACGATCTGAAGAGCGGCGAGTTGCCACTGGCGGTGTTTGCCGCCGACCTGTACGACGTGGTGATGCAGAAAGGGCACCGGCCGGTGTACGAGGAGCCGGGGCAGTTCTTTGCCCTCACCTACCCCACCCTCAATCTGCGCGAGCTGGTCAAGGATGTGGCCCTTCGGCTGGCCGGGCAGAGTGACAAGGCGTACCGCAAGCTGGCCGTCAACTACGGCGGCGGCAAGACCCACACACTGATCGCGCTCCGGCACCTGGTACATGAGCCCGGCGAGTTGCCCGACCTGCCCGCGGTTCGCGAGTTCGAGGCGCACGTCGGGTTCAATCCGCCGCGGGCGCGTGTGGCGGCGCTGTGCTTCGACAAGATCGACATCGAGACAGGTGTGGAGACCCCCGGTCCGGACGGGAAGCTGCGGAAGCTCAGGAACCCTTGGAGCGTGCTGGCCTGGCAGCTTGCCGGGCCGGATGGACTGCGGATGATCCACGCCACTGGCCAGGACGCCGAACGAGAGACGCCGCCGGCCGAACCGCTCCTGGTGGAATTGCTGGCCAAGCCGCAAGCCGACGATCTCGCCACGCTGGTGCTGCTCGACGAGGTGTTGATGTACCTCCGCGTCCAGGTCGAGATGGATCCGAGTTGGCGCGGCAGGTTGATCAGCTTCTTCCAGTACCTCACGCAGGCGGTGGTCAAGGTGGACCGTTGCGCCATGGTGGCGTCGCTGCTGGCCTCCGATCAGCGCAGGCACGACGCGTTGGGAAACGAGCTGTTGCGCGACGTGTCCGAGGTGTTCGGCAGGCAGATGGAGGAAGACGCAAGTCCGGTGAGCAAGGAGGACGTGGCGCAGGTGTTGCGGCGCCGGTTCTTCACGCCCGAGTCGATACGCGATCAGGACCTGTTCCGTCCACACGTGGCGGCGACGGTCGGCAGCATCGCGGCGCTCGACGAGCAGACCGCCAAGGGGCGCGCGGCCGCCGAGCAGCGCTATCTCGACAGCTACCCCTTTCACCCGGAGCTCACCGAGATCTTCTACACCCGGTGGACTCAACTCGACGGCTTCCAGCGCACGCGCGGCATCCTGCGCGCCTTCGCGATCGCGCTGCGCGACGCGGAGCGGTGGGACACCGGCCCTCTGATCGGCCCCAACGTGTTTCTGAACGAGCGGGACAAGAACGACCTTTCCGAAGCGGCAGGGGAGCTGGCCTCGTTCGCCAGCGTCGATACTGAAGGCGGTGCGCACCAACAGTGGCGGCCGATCCTCGAAGGCGAACTGGCCAAGGCGCGTGCGATTCAGTCCGACGCGGTCCGCGTCCGCAACCGGGAGTTGGAACAGGCGGTGGTGGCCGTTTTTCTGAGCTGTCAGCCGATCGGGCAGAAGGCGTTGACGCCGGAGCTGATGGTACTGCTCGGGGCGGCGAGGCCAGACCGCATTGAGCTTGAAACCGGGCTGCAGCGCTGGACCGAGATGTCGTGGTTTCTGGATGAGGCGGAGGTCGCGACGCGGGGGGATGGTTCTGGAGCGGCCGCGCAACTGCCCAAGGCGTGGCGCCTGGGCAATCGTCCCAATCTGCGGCAGATGCACGACGACGCCTGCCGCAACCGGGTGCCTCCGACACTGATCGAGTCGCAGCTCATCGACGCCATCGAGCGCCAGCGCACCCTCGCCTCCGGGGCCAGCGCCGCCGGCGCGAGAGTACACAAACTGCCGGCAGGCCCGCGCGACATCGGCGATGACGGCGCTTTTCACTACGCCGTGCTCGGCCCACGGGCCGCCTCGGACCCGGGCAAGCCGAGCGCGGAGGCGCGCAGGTTCATCGAACAGACGACGACCCCGGATCGCCCCAGGGTGTACCGCAACGCCGTCGTCCTCACGGTACCGTCGCGGGACGGTCTCGAGGCTGCGCGCACGCGAGTACGCGACTACCTCGGTTGGGAGGAAGTTCGCGCGCAGTTGCAGGATCAGCCGATCGACCCGTTGCGCGAACAGATGCTTGCCGCCGAAACGGCCGCGGCCAGAATACGGGTGCCGGATGCGGTCAGGTCAGCCTATTGCATGGTGGTGACCGTGAGCGAAAGCGATGCCATCCACGCCTTCCGGGTCGTGGTCGGCGACGAGCCGCTGTTCACGACGATCAAGGCCGACCGCCGATCACGCATCCAGGAGACCGCGATCAGTGCGGAGGCGATGTTACCCGGCGCTCCCTATGACCTGTGGCGCGAGGACGAGCAAGCGCGGCGGGTCAAGCACTTGGTGGGCGCCTTCGCGCAGTTTCCGAAACTACCGAAGATGCTGCGCGCAAGGGGAATCCTCGATACCGTGCTGGACGGAGTTCGCAACGGGATCTGGGTTGCTCGGCTTGCGCGTCCAGATCGGACGATCAGAACATTCTGGCGATCGGGCATCGACGAGCCAGCGCTCGATGATCCCGGCCTGGAACTGGTGCTCCCCGAAGCGGCGAAGCTGAGCGCCCTGGAACCCGAGTTGCTGCGACAAGGCAACCTCCCGGGACTCTGGGAGACGGACGCCATTACCGTGCAGGACGTGTACGATTACTTTGCCGGCGGGCGCGAGGTTGTCCTGCCTCGCGAAGGCTACGAAGAGACTCTGCTCGTCCCGGCATGCGAACCGGCTCACGTCGACGCCGCGGTGCTGGAGGCGGTGGAGCAGGGGTTGGTGTGGCTGACCAACGGGCCGGCATCGATCCTGAGTGAGCCGGTGCCGGCCGGTGTGCTCAGCGCTGTCGCGACCCTGCGATCGCCCCCCGCGCGGCTTCCGGTAGACGAAATGATGGCCGAGTCGATCCCCGATGCGTGGCGTGACGGGACGACGAACGCACTCGCCGTCGCCACCGCCCTTTCGACGAAACACGGCGCGACTCTTCCGTGGGCGACGGTACGCGCCGTGATCGAAGACGCGATCCGTGCCCACTGGGTCGAGCTCTCCGCCGACAGCGCCGTGTGGCCGTGCGACCTTGCCGGCGCCCGGCACGTGACCCTGGTCGTGCCATCCGACGACAAGCTGGGCGACGGGCGCCGACAGCCATACGCCGGCACCCGGCCCGGCGTCCTCACCGCCGAGGCGGTCCTCGAAGCCAACGGCATCCAGGACCTGTCAGACCAGATTCCCGAAATCGCCAAGGCCGCCGTAGGCAACGACCTGAAGTTCACCGTTCGCGTCGAGTTCGGCGGCGACGAGACTCCCCCATCCGACGCAGTGGACAAGATCAACGAACTACTGGCCGACGTGTCGGACGCGTTGCGACTCCGGTGAGTCTCCTGCCCAGCGGCTGCAGGTCGGTCAGCCGCGGAGTTGCACTCGGTGCCATTCCAGCGCTGTCACCTGTGCCGCCTTATGGTTTGGTGGCGGCCGGGCTGGGCATAACGCTGATCGCGGTGGGTTTCGTATCACAGGTGGTGAAACGGAGATGAAGGTCAGGGTAGACAGGATTCGGGACCCGGGCGTTCTCGATCAGGAGCGGCTGGTGCTGAGAGTACTCGCAACGACTGACATAGGTGACTACGCGTTGCTCCGCACCAGATATGATGCGGAGACCGTACTGGCAGGGAACTGTGATGCGTTCTGGTTTCCCTTCCGACCCGTGTACAAGGACGACCTTGTGGTCGTCTACACGAAGCCGGGGGTCATGAAGGAGAAACTCCTGGAGGACGGCGCCAAGGCCCACTTCTTTTACTGGGGTCTTGAGTATCCGATCTGGAATGCAGATGACCGGGGTGCGGTAATCCTCTATGCCCCGACCTGGAAGGACAATCACCAGCAGCACCTGATGCGTCCACGGTCAGCAAGCGCTACGACTTAGACCTGAGTACCCCACGGGGGCTATGAGCGCATCCCCGCATGCAGCCAGGGGGCTACCTTTCGTCCGTGGCGATCGGTGCGCTTGATGACGATGTCCTTGGACAGGAGATCATCGATTCGCTTGAGAGAGGTCTCCTCGCAATCGATGAGCATCCGCCGCCGTTCGACGTCGCGCTCCCAGAGAAGGGCTTCCCTCCACTCCAGGATCGCACTACGCTCAGCGATGATCTTGGGATGCATATGCAACCAGCGCAGAAACGCCACCGCCGCCGGGCTGCGATACCAAAGGTCCCCGTATTGCGACACGTAATCCTGCGCCAGTCCCGCCTCGGCGAAGTTGGAGCCGTGCCAGATGGGGAGTGGTAGGGGATCCGGAGTGCCGCAGAGGACCTCGGCGATGTATCCGTTCTCGACGAAGCCATGGCGGAGACTGGTAGCAGCGGCTTGGTGCCGGCCGGTCCGAAACAGCAACAACCCAAGTTCGTATCGATAGGGCGGATAGTCCGGCCCTTCGGCGTGGAATATCGCAGCGGCCTTGTCCTCGATGCCGGCGCGAAGGTACTCGGAACCAAGGAGAAAGCGGATACCCTGATTGTCATTGGGGTTCCACGCCAGCATCTTTTCCATCAGTGGAATAGCGTTCCGACGTTGGCGCAACCTCAGGTAACAGAGCACGACACCGTGTGCCGCGCGGAGAAAGGGACGGTTCTCAAGAGAACTCCACGCGATCCTGCCTTCGAAGCCAGACGGGATTGCCTCCTCTCCCAGCGCCAAACCACGCAAACTGGCCTTCAGTGCGAGCTTGGGCCTATCCTGTTCCAACAAGGCGAAGCCGACATGGGCGTGGCCGTCGATGAAGCCGGGATGACGAGCGACAAGATCCTTCAACTCGGTCAAGTACTGGTTGTGCGTCAACCGGCCTCCATCACGGGAGTCGAGCAGATGATCCAACTCCCCGACTATTTCATCATAGCCCTCGGGATATCGGAAGGCAGCGCTGCCTTCGAAAACCTCAAGAAAAGGATTCACGGTATTCTACCATCGGGGACCGGCGGGCGCGGACCATACGGCAGGGTAGCTTACCGTATGGCGGCGCGACAAGCCGATCGTGCAGCCCGGAAGATACTCAGGGCATCTCCCGCACCCGGCGGCTCTTGCGTGCACGACGCGTGGAGCCGAGCGGGATGACGTTGCCGACACGCGTTGTTTCGTTCTCCGGGAGCGGCGTTTTGCCCTTCTGGGCACCGAGGGCGGCGATGCCGGACACCCCCCGCAGCTTATCGGTGGCTGCGACCGGTTCCGACTCGCTGTAGTAGTCCAACCAGGGTAGGCCGACCTCGGCGTACCGGAGCCGCACCTTTCTACCATGCTGGTGGTGTTGGGCCTGCCCGCGGCAAGCGCCGCGGAGGAAGAGCGCCGCCTCGCCGAGACTACCGGCATGCGCGTGACCGCGATCGACGCGGCCAGCCACGAGGCGTTGCTGCGGCTTGCCCGGAACGGGCTGATCACCATGCCGGGGGAGCGGATGCGGGAGATCCACCCGACTCCTGGGGCCGAACAGGAGCGCGCCGCGGCGCAGGCGGCTCGGGTGCGCGCCCTGGTAGACCAGGCCGTGCACAAGCTCAAGGCCGCGGCACTGCTGGAAGGGGGCGGCTTCGCGGAAGAGGCGCAGACGCCGGCGCTGGAGGGTGCGCGCCTGGCGGTCGGCGCCCTGGCGGCGGCGCGCGGCAAGCCGGAGCCGGACGACGCCGACGCGGCCGCGGCATTCCTGCTGGGTAACGCACCGGCGGAGATACCCGACGGCCTGCCGCATGAAGCGATACGCATCCTGTCGGGAGAGCCGGCCGACGGCGGTATCGCCACGCCGGTGCGAACGTTGGTCGAGCGCATCGTCCAGGTCGTCGAGGACTCTCCCGGCACCGTGACGGCCGCCGAGAAGCGCCGGCAAGTGCGCGAGTAGCGCGCAATCGCGCGGTCCGCGCGGTCATTGTGGTCTGCGCGGCACCTGTTGGCTCCACGGGTGAGCACATTGACAACTGCATCCGTGTGGGCGCGGGGCCGTAATGCAAGGAGGCGGCGTGAACCGCCGCCTCCTTGTATTGGAGTGAAGTGAACGCTCGCTTGGAGCGCCCCTAGTTAGAGTGGCCGGACCGGGTGGCCGGTGCCGCGGTCGTGGGGGCGCGGGGTGACGCCGCCGGTGCCGGCCAGGAACTTGTCCAGGTTCTCCTGCCAGATCTCCATCAGCCGCGGCAGGCCGATCGAGTTCAGGTCCTCCTGGAACTGGTCCCACTCCTCGTCGGCGCCGCCCTCGGTGATCCACCGGGCGAGGGTCTTCTTCACCAGCGCTTGAATGTCAGGCAGCATCGTCTGTTCTTCGTTGATCTGCGCCGAGGACAGCATCGGACGCGGCCAGTACATCTCCGGCCACTGGTCGGCATAGGTGTCGTACTTCACCGTGCCGCACATCTCGGCGGCCTCGAAGATGAACATGTTCAGGTACATGTCGTTGTCGATGGAGGTGATGAACCCCGGTCCGATGGTCTCCAGGTCGCGCCACTCCGACAGTCCGAGTCCCTCCGGGGTGGGTGCCACGCCGTAGGTGCCGTCTTCGTTCTCGATCACGCGCACGCCGAGCGGCCCCTCCATGGTGGTGAGGCTGTTGAGCGGATCGTACCAGTAGTCGATCCAGCGCATCACCACCTCGGGGTGCTCGGCGGCGGCGGTGATCGGCGCTATGCCGCGATCCCAGGAGAAGCGGTAGTTGGCCTTCGGCTCGTAGCCGGGAGCCTTCAGCGCCGGCAGGTACTCCCAGTCCAGCCAGCGGCTGGTATCCACGCGGTTCTGCGCCCACCAGTCGTTGAAGCTGAACAGTTGGTCCTGCTTGAACTTGGCAACGTAGCCGCTCCAATCGTGGGAAAACACCTCCGGATCGACCAGTCCCGCCTCCCACAGCCGGTGCAGGTACTTCGCCGTGTCCCGGAAGCCCTCCTGCGTGGGAGCGTAGACCACCTTGCCGTCCTGCACCATCATCAGGTCGCGGTTGTCGCTGAAGCCTTCCTCCACCGGCAGGCCATGCGCCCAGAAGAACGTGCTCATGCCTTGAGCGCAGCCGCCGAAGTTGAACGACAGCGGGATCTCGTCCGCCTCGCCGTTGCCGTTCAGGTCGCCCGCGTTCTTTACCGCCATCAGCAGCTCGTAGTACTCCTCGGTGGTGGTAGGGACCTCGGCGCCGAGCTCATCGAGCCACGGCTTGTTCAGGTAGGTGAGCGGACAGGTGGTGGTCCAGCTTCCCTCGTTGAGCTTGAACAGCGCGTAGATGTTGCCGTCGGACGCGGTAATGAACGGACGCAACGTGGGCTTCTTGTCGAAAATCGCGGTCACGTTGGGAGCGAACTGGTCGATCAGGTCGTTCATCGGCAGGAACGCGCCCGCCTCGCCGTTGCTGACCACGTTGAAGTCGCTCAACGGCGCCCCGAACGTGTCCGGCAGGTCGCCCGACGCCAGCATCAGGTTGGTGCGCTCCAGCCACGCATCGCCGTTCACCGCGATCCAGTCGACCTCGACCCCGGTAATCTCGCGCGCCTGCTCCGGCACCATCATCTCGGAGGGATCCTTGACGTGGCTGGCCCACTTCTGCCACACCACGCGGATGGTCACCGGCTCGTCGACGATCGGGTAGCCGGTGGCGTTGAAGCCCGCGGCCTCGGCGGCCGCCTCCTCCGTTGCCGAGGCGAAAGCCCCGGCGGTCACCGCCAGCAACAGGCTGGCGGACAAGGCGAACATTCGTAGCATTGGTTCCTCCTCTGCTCTCTCGGTTCGGATACCCTGGACGCTAACACGGCTGCGGCCCCTGCGCAAGGAGTCTGTCGGATTGGCGCGCCAGCGGCAGATTCGGCAGGACTCCGTACGTTAGGCGGGGCTGGGCCGAAAGCCACGCCGGCAGGCGGCGGTTTCGGGGCGCTATCCCTTCAGAGATCCGATCATCACCCCGGTCATGAAGTAGCGCTGCAGGAACGGGTACAGCAGCAGGATCGGCGCCGAGGCCACCACGATGGCGGAAAACTTGATCAGCTCGGCCAGCATCTGGATCTCCGCGAACTCGCGCGGGTCGCCGGTGAACATCATCTCCGACAGCCGGGCGCGCAGCAGAATGTCGCGCAGCACCATCTGCAGCGGGTACTTGTCGGGATCGTTGAGGAAGATCAGCGCCTCGAAGAAGGCGTTCCAGTGGAACACGCCGTAGAACAGCACCTCCACGGCGATGATCGCCGGCGAGATCGGCAGCACGATCTGAAAGAAAAAGCGCGCGGTGCCGCAGCCGTCAACGCGCGCCGCCTCCAGCAACTCGTCGGGAATGGTGGTGGCGAAGAAGGTGCGCGCGATGATCAGGTTGACCACGTTGACGGCGGTGGGCAGCACCATTGCGCCAATCGTATTGAGCAGCCCGAGGTTGCGCACCAACAGGTAGAGCGGGATCAGGCCGCCGTTGAACAGCATGGTGAACACGACGAACGCGGAGATCAGGTTGCGGCCCTTGAAGTCGCGCCGCGACAGGGCGTAGCCGGCGAGCACCGTAAGGGTGACATTGAGCGCCGTGCCGACCCCGGTGTAGAGGAAGGTGTTGCGGTAGCCGATGAGGATGTTGGGATCGCGAAACACCCGCGTATAGCCCTGCAGGGTGAGCCCGCGCGGGTACCAGGTCACCTTGCCGGTGTTCACCAGGCTCGGTTCGCTGATCGAGGAGATCAGCACGAAGTAGAGCGGGTACACCAGCGCCGCCAGCACCAGCGTCAGGATGGTCAGGTTGACGGCGTCGAACACCCGGTCGGGGGCGCTCGGCCGCGTCCGGACGCGGCGCCGCGGGGCGGCCTCCAGGACCCCGTCGAGCGTCTGCCCGGCGCCGCCGGCGTTCAGCTCGCGGTCTGCCATCGCTCCCCTGCCCCTCCGCCTACCACAGGCTGTTGCCGGTGACCCGCTTGGAAATCTGGTTGACGAGCAGAATCAGCGCCAGGTTGATCACCGCGTTGAACAGCCCCACCGCGGCCGAGAAGCTGAACTGCGCCCCGATCAGCCCCTGCTTGTAGACGTAGGTGGGGATGATCTCCGAGGCGTCCATGTTGAGTTCGGTCTGCATCAGGAACGCCTTCTGGAAGCCGATGTCCATCAGCCGCCCGACGCGCAGGATCAACAGCACGACGGCGGTGGGCACGATGCCGGGGATGTCGATGTGGATGATGCGCTGCAGCTTGGTGGCGCCGTCCACGATCGCGGCCTCGTGCAGCTCCGGGTTGATGGTGCTGAGCACCGCCAGGTAGATGATGGCCGCGAAGCCGGTCTCCTTCCAGATCTCGGTGCCCACGTAGACGTGCCGGAACCAGGCGGCGCTGCCCATGAAGTCGGTCGCCCCGCCGCCGAGGAACACGATGAGGCGGTTGACCACGCCGTTGGTGGGCGACAGGAACAGGAAGATCATGCCGATGAACACCACCATCGATATGAAGTAAGGGACGTAGGAGGCGGTTTGCAGGGTCTTGCGCAGCAGCGGGTACTCGACCTGGTTGACCATCAGCGCGAAGGCGATCGGCACCGGGAACGCCGCCACCAGCACGTACACGCTGATCAAGATGGTGTTGCGAATCAGCAGCTCGAAGAAGTAGGAGTTGAAGAACCGTTCGAAGTGGGCAAAGCCCGCCCAGGGGCTGCCCAGGATGCCCTTGATCGGCGTGAAGTTCTTGAACGCGATCACCGCGCCGTACATTGGCCAGTAGTGGAAAACCACGAAGTAGAGGACGGTCGGCAGCACGAACAGGTACAGCACCCAGTGCTCGGCCAGGTAGCGCGCCATCGGCTGGCTCTTCGTTGCCGTAGCCTGGAGATCCCGGCCGGCGCTCGATTCCTGGGTATCGGTTGCCATCGCGTTCCGTGTTGCCGCTGACGATAGCACGCGCTCGGATGGCGGTCAACTATTTCCGTGCGTGACGGCACGCGCTGCGCATGGAGTGCACGTCCCGACCGCCGCGAATGGACTTGGGGTGGACTTGGGCGGTTCCGGGTGACACGGGCCGGCGCATGCGGGATGATGAGCGCGTGAACGTAGAACTGGTGGCAATCGGCTCCGAGTTGCTGCTCGGCCAGATCGTGGACAGCAACTCGGCGTGGATGGCACAGCGATTGGCCGAGGTGGGCGCCGATCTGTTTCGCAAGACGACCGTGGGCGACAACCTGAACCGCATGGTGGACGTGCTCGGCGGCGCGATGGCGCGGGCCGACTGCGTGATCACCGGCGGCGGATTGGGCCCGACCGAGGATGACCTGACCCGGCAGGCGGTGGCCAGGGTGACGGGACGCCCGCTGCACCCCCACCCCGAAGCGCTGCACGACCTCCAGGAGCGGTTCCGCTCGCGCGGATTCGTGCTCACGCCCAACAACGAGAAGCAGGCGCTGCTGCCGCGCGATGCGATTCTGGTACCAAACCCGAATGGCACCGCTCCCGCATTCGTCGTCGAGGACGACCGCTGCACCATCATCTGCCTGCCGGGCGTACCGTTCGAGATGAAGTGGCTGATGGAGCACGCCGTGGTGCCTTACCTCCGCCAGCGTTGGCGGCTCAAGCAGGTGATTCACCACCGCGTGCTCAAGGTGGGCGAGCTGGGCGAGAGCGCCGTGGACCACCGCATCGGCGCCATCATGACCGCCTCGACCAATCCCAAGGTGGGGGTGCTGGCGCATCCGGGGCAGGTCGACGTGCGCATCAGCGCGCGCGCCGATTCGGAGGATGCTGCGCGGAGGCTGATCGAGCCGACGGAAGCCGACATCCGTGCCGCTCTGGGCGATCACGTGTTCGCCGTCGACGGCGAGACCCTGGAGAGCGTGGTAGCGGACCTGCTCGCGCGGCGCGGCTGGCGGTTGGCCAGCTACGAGGATCGCACCGGCGGCACGGTCGCCGCGGCGCTCCGGGAGGCGGCCGGGGAACGCTTCGTGGAAGGCCGCATCGTCACCGCCGATGCCGCCCGCGCGCGCCTGGCGAAGGCCGCCGGCGAGGAAGCGGACGTGTCGGGTGAAGCACTGGCGGCGGCGCTGGCACGCGCCGCGTGCCGGCTCAGCGGTGCTGACGTGGCCGTCGCGGTGCACTCCACCGACGCCGCCGCGACCGGTCCTGGTGCCGGTGCCGGCGGTCAGATGGCGGGCGCCGCTACGATGGCGGGTCGCGCCCAGCCGCAGAACCTCGGTCCCGGCAATACGTGGCTGGCTGTTGCCGGGGCGGCCGGTGAGCGTGGCCACCACCTGGGTATCGGGGTGCGGGGCCAGGTGGACCGGCGCCGGGCCGCCGTCGCAGCGTTGAGCCTGCTGCGGCGCTCGCTGCTGTGAGCCGCTCATGGCGGTAAGCCGGGGACCTGGCCTGACGCCCGGGGCCAATTATGGACTTCCAATGAGTCTGTACGGTCACTCCGTGACATGGAAGACGATGAAAACCGCCCGAGCATCGCCCACCAGCCGGCCTCTTCGGACCAGAGTACTGAGCCGATGCCGGCACCGGCCGGTCGCCGCGCATTGGCGAGGTGCCGGGGCAGCCCGACCGACACCGCCCCATGCTACCATGATGCGGCCATGACCGATTCCAGCACGACCTCGTCCGCGCCGTTGACGGCGGGTGAGATTGCCGCGTTCCGGCGCGACGGCATCGTAGTGCCGCGCCACGCCCTTCCGGCAACCGAGCTCGACCGGCTGCGCACCGCGCTCGACCAGTTGATCGCGGACAACCCCGGAGTACGCCCGGAGAAACTCGTGAGCGCTCACTTGGAACACGGGGCAGAAGGCGTCAGGGGCAACCGGGTGTTCCTGGACATCGCCCACCACGATGCGGTGCTCGATGCCGTGGAACAACTTATCGGTCCCGACATCATCCTGTGGGGATGCCAGGTGTTTGCCAAGCCCGGCGGCGACGGCATGGAGGTGCCGTGGCACCAGGACGGCCAGTACTGGCCGATTCGGCCGCTGGCCACCTGCACCGTGTGGATCGCAATCGATGCCAGCACCACCGAAAACGGGTGCCTGCGCGTGATCCCCGGCTCCCATCGGCGGCACGAGCTGCGCAGCCATCACCGCAGCGACCGCGCCGACGTGGTGCTGGACCAGGAGCTCGACGCGGATGAATTCGACGAATCGACCGCGCGCGACGTGGAACTGCTGCCGGGCGAGATGTCGCTGCACGACGTGTACCTGGTGCACGGGTCCCGCGCCAACACCTCGCCGCGGCGCCGGGCCGGTCTGGCGCTGCGGTACATGCCGGCCACCTCGCACTTCGACCGCACCATGTTTCGCCCCGGCGAGTCCACCTCCACCTACATGGTGGACTTCTCGCGCCGTCCGATCTGGCTGGTGCGCGGGGCCGACCGCACCGGCAAGAACGACTTCCGCATCGGCCACTGAGTGATCACCTCCCGCCGGTTGGCGATCGACCGCCGCTACCTGCACATCCCGGTGCGCTACGACGCCCGCGCCGGGTTGATGCGCGTGCACGCCGGCGGCAGGCAGGTGCTCAAGTTCGCCGCCAAGGTGACCGCGGCGCATCCCGACTACGTGACCTTCGCCGACCTGGAACCGTTCCGAGGCCAGACCCTGGAACTCACCTTCGACAGCGGTCCGGAGCCGGGCGTCGCGCTGGACGGACTGGCACTCGCCGACGCGCTGCCTGATGCCGGCGGCATCTACCGCGAGCGCTACCGCCCGCAGTTCCACTTCTCGTCGCGGCGCGGCTTCATCAACGACCCCAACGGGCTGGTGTACTTCGCCGGCGAATACCACCTGTTCTACCAGCACCAGCCGTTCGGCACCGACATTGGCCACTACCTGAAGTTCTGGGGACACGCCGTGAGCCGCGACTTGGTGCACTGGGAGGAGCTTCCGCCGGCCCTGGCGCCCGATGAACACGGCGCCATGTACTCCGGGTCGGCAGTGGTGGACTGGCACAACACCAGCGGTTTGCAGAGCGGCGACGATCCGCCGCTGGTGGCGCTGTACACCGCCGACGGCCGCTCCGCCGACGAGATACGCCCGTTCACGCAGTGCCTGGCGTACAGCAACGACCGCGGCCGCACCTGGCGCAAGCACCCCGACAATCCGGTGCTGCCGCACATTGCCGGCCTCAACCGCGACCCGCGCGTGTTCTGGCACCGTCCGCAATCCTGCTGGGTGATGGTGCTGTATCTGGATGGCGACCGGTTCGCCCTGCTCACCTCCCCCAACCTGCGCGACTGGACCCGGCGTCACGAGGTGCGCCTCCCCACGCACAGTTGCCCCGACCTGTTTCAGCTTGCGGTGGACGGCGATCCGAACGACCTGCGCTGGGTACTGTGGGCGGCGGACACGCGCTACCTCCTGGGCAGCTTCGACGGCGAACGCTTCGTCCCCGACGCCGCGGAATACGGAGACCGGGAACTGCGCCAGCAGCCGCTGGGCACCGCGTACGCCGCCCAGACCTGGAGCGACCTTCCGGCGGACGACGGGCGCGTACTGCAGATCGCCTGGCTGCTCACCACGCCGCCGGGCATGCCGTTTACCCATTGCATGACGTTCCCCTGCGAGTTGTCCCTGCGCCGCACGGCGCGCGGCGTGCGGCTGTGCTCGGCGCCGGCACGCGAACTGCAGACGTTGCGCCGCGGCCATCGCCGCTGGCGGGGGCTGATGCTGGATCCCGACGCCGTGCCGCCGCCGGCAGCTCCCTTCCTCGGCGTGCCGGTGCGGCATGGTGGTTGGGCAGTCGTTCCGCTGGCGCGCATGCCGGACACCGCTGAAGTGGTGGTGGAACTGGAGCCCGGCGGCGCGGATTGCGTTGCGGTGATGCTGCGCGGCATCTGGATCGTATATGATGCCGGGACCCGCAAGTTGTCATGCACCCAGGGGCGGCGACGCTCCGCCAATCCGGCCGGGACCGCGATCGAGTTGCAGCGCGGACTGCTGCGTCTCCAGGTCTTGCTGGACCGCGCATCGATCGAGGTTTTCGGCGCCGACGGCGAGGTGGTGATCCCGCTCGGCGTCGTTCCGGTGGATGACGCCAACGAACTGGCGGTGGCGGCGCGCGGCGGGAGCGCGCGGCTGCGTTGCCTGGACCTGTGGCGCCTTGCGTCGATCTGGAACGAGGAGTGAAGAAAGAGTGGGTGACGCTGTTCAGGAATTGAAGGCCGGAGCGCAGCTCTATACCGTGCGCGATTACACGCAGACGGCGAGCGACGTGGCGGAGACGCTGCGCAAGGTAGCCGAGATGGGCTACCGCGCGGTGCAGGTATCCGCCTTCGGTCCGGTTGCGCCGCGAGAGGTGGCGCGGATGGCGCGCGACCACGGCCTGGAGATCGTCGCCACCCACTTCGGCTGGGATGAGTTCCGCAACGACCTCGGGCACCTCATCGAAGTCCACCAGATGTGGGGCTGCCGGCACGCGGCGATCGGCGGTCTGCCCAAGGAGTACTTCCGGGCCGGCGGCGCGGCGCGGTTTGCCGCGGAACTGGCGCCTGTTGCCGAGCGGCTTGCCGCGGCCGGGATCGATTTCTCCTACCACAACCATAGCCACGAGCTGGTCCGCTACGGCGGCACCACCTGGTTGCACCAGGTGTACGAGACGGCTCCTCCCGAACATCTCTGCGCGGAGCTGGACGTATACTGGCTGGCCGCCGGCGGCGCCGACCCGGCGCAGTGGATCGGCGACCTCGGTGCGCGGCAGCCGGTCATCCACTTCAAGGACATGGTGGTGCTGCCCGACCGTACCCAGCGCTTCGCACCGGTCGGCGCCGGCAATCTCAACTGGCCGCGCATCGTGGCGGCGTGCCGCGGCGCGGGCGTGGAGTGGGCGCTGGTCGAGCAGGACCAGACCTACGGAGCCGACCCGTTCGCGGAACTGGCGGCGAGCCTGCGCTTTCTGCAAGGCATGGGAATCGGTTAGGCCGGACAGATGACGGCGGCAGTCGACCACCTGGTATACGGGGTGCCGGAGCTGTCGGCGGGGGTTGCACGGATCGCCGAGTTGCTCGGCGTTACCCCCGCTCCCGGCGGCAGCCATGAAGGGCGTGGTAGCCACAACGCGCTCCTTTCACTCGGGGGCGACGCGTACCTCGAAATCATTGCCCCCGATCCGGCTCAACCGCCGCCGCGGCAACCGCGGCCGTTCGGCCTCGACTCGCTCGCCAGGCCCCGCCTGGTCACCTTCGCGGTGCATGCATGCCAGACGCCACCGTCCCGCACCAGCGGGAAACCACAACCGGGTCGCGCCGGCGGGGCGCAGCCGGCGGCGGAGGTTCGGCTGGAACGCTGGCGTGCGCACGCCGTGGCACGCGGCTACGACCCGGGACCGGTGGCGCCCGGAACCCGCCGCCGGAGCGACGGCTCGCTGTTGCGTTGGCACCTGTGCCAACACCAGGAATTGCCGTTCGGAGGGACGGTTCCATTCCTCATCGACTGGGACGCCGTGGACTCGCCCGCGGCATCTGCCCCGGCGGGCTGCCGGTTGCTGAACCTCGAGGTGCGGTCTCCCGAACCGGAAGCCGTCGGTCCGGCGCTGCGCGCCCTCGGTGTACCCGTGGCGGTACAGGCGGCGGATCGGCCCGGGCTGCGCGCCACGGTGGCCACACCGCGCGGCACGGTCCAGTTGACCTGATCCCTCGTTACTCGGCGCACGTCGTATCGAAGGTAGCCAATCCGTCGATCGTGAGATACAGCACATCGGTCAGTTCGCACGACCGGCCCCCAACGGAGACACGCAAGCCCAATACCCGAAGCGAGCCGGATGTGGGATCCGGGTAGGCTCGCACATCGCCCCTGCCGGCGATGCGCACCCGCAGCGAAGCGCGCTGGATCCTCGGTTCGCGCCAGGCAACGGCGCCACAACTACTTGCGCTCCACGGAGCCAGATCCCGGTAGGTCTTGAAGGCAGGATGCTTCTCGTCGCACTCCGCTTGCTGGCTGCCGTCTGGCCTGGTGGAGAGCGTGAACCACGGCGCATCGAGCACAAGCTGGCCCTCGGTGCAGCGCAGAAAAGGCAGAGGATCCATCGTGCGCACGGTGAAGACAGGCGACCACGCACTGACTCTCACGCCTGCTTCATAGTCGGTGCCTTCATACCTTGGGCGAACCCGCACCTTGTACTCCGTACCTGCTTGCAGCCCCGTAATGGCGTAGTTCGTGGTGATGATTCGCGACTGCCCCACCTGGTACACCTGCATGATCGTCGGAGCCGGGAACGGGTTGTCTGCGCGAGTCCAGGCCAGTTCGTAGGTGTCGACGGGCCAGGGCGTGCTGGTCGCGCCCGGCCACGCCACCCATATTTGGTGCCGCTTTTGCGGCTTGCCGTCGT
Source organism: Spirochaetaceae bacterium (assembly GCA_028821475.1). Classification (GTDB taxonomy): domain Bacteria; phylum Spirochaetota; class Spirochaetia; order SZUA-6; family Bin103; genus Bin103. The sequence goes on along the minus strand of JAPPGB010000088.1, from coordinate 11,927 downwards.
TTGTCTCACCGAGCCGAAGCACCAGAGGTGGAGAGTGTTCCGCCGGCGCGGGCGTAGAGGCTGAATACGGGGTAGGTGGGCGTTTGTGCGGATCGTCGTAGTACAAGGCCTTGCAGAATCGTCTCGGGCCCGTCGGCCTGCCCGGCGTATCGGAAGGTACGCCGGTGGAGGGTGGCGGCGTTGGCGGCGCGGCGGCGGGAGGAGTGTCGCCATCCGTCGGCTGGCTCGGGCCCGGCGTCTCTGTCTCGGGCGGCGTTTCTGCCTGGGGCGGCGCTGGCACCGGCTCCGGGAGCGGCGCTTCGGCGGCGGAGGACGGGGCCCCTCCCGTCCCGGAAGTGGCCGCACTGCAGCCCGCGATCGACAGCGACAGGACCATTGCCACGGTCAGCGCCATGGCAGGCTGCCTGATGAGTGTGACATTCATGGCGCAGGAGTTTATACCGTCACGGAGTACAACATCAGGATACTACGTGTTTTGTAGCATCAGTGCTCTGACGTGATGCAATGTTGACCGAGTATCGCTCCCGGCGACAGCCATGAAGGGCGTGGTAGCCACAACGTGCTCCTTTCTCATTGACTGGGACGCCGTGGACTCGCCCGCGGCATCTGCCCCGGCGGGCTGCCGGTTGCTGAACCTCGAGGTGCAGTCTCCCGAACCGGGAGCCGTCGGTCCGGCGCTGCGCGCCCTCGGGGTACCGGTGGCGGTGCGGGCTGCGGATCGGCCCGGGCTGCGCGCCATGGTGGCCACAGCGCGCGGCACGGTCCAGTTGACCTGATCCCGCGCTACTCGGCGCACTTCGAGTCGAAGGCAGCCAATCCGTCGATCGTGAGATACAACAGATCGGTCAGTTCGCACCGCTGGCCCCCAACGGTCACACTCAGGCCCAATACCGCAAGCCGACGCTGGCCATGCGTGGAATCCGGGTCGACTTGCACATCGCCCCTCCCGGCGATGCGTACCCGCAACGAAGCGGGCCGGATCCTCGGTTCGAACGGGGGGCCACCAGCGCCGGCACAACTGAGCGCGCTCCAAGGAGCCAGATACCGGTAGGTCTGGAAGGCAGGATGCGTCTGGTCGCACCTATAGCTCATACCGTGTCGGTCAGTGTAGAACGTAACCCACGGCGGATCGCGCAGGTGCTGGCCCTCGGTGCAGTCCAGCAGGGGCAGAGGATCCATCGTGCGCACGGTGAAGACAGGCGACCATCCGCTGACTCTCTCGCCTGCTTCATAGTCGGCGCCTTCATATCTCGGGCGAACCCGTACCTTGTACTCCGTCCCTGCATTCAGCCCCGTCATGGTGTAGTTCGTGACGATGAACCGCTCCTGCCCCTGCTGGTACACCTGCATGATCGTCGGAGCCGGGAACGGGTCGCCTGTGCGAGTCCAGGCCAGTTCGTAAGTTTCGACGGGCCAGGGCGTGCTGGTCGCCGTCGGCCACGTCACGGTTATTTGGCTCCGTTTTTGCGGCTCGTCGTCGGGTGTCGACCCCAGCCGAAGCACCAGAGATGGAGAGTATTCCGTCGGCGGGGCCGTAGAGGCTGAATACGGGGCGGGAGGGCGCTTGTACGGATCGTCGTAGAACAAAAACTGGCAGTATCGTGCCGGGAACCTCGGCGTGCCCGGCGTGTCGGAAGGCACGCCGGTGGAGGGTGGCGGCGACTCGGGCTCGGGCGGCGACTCGGGCTCGGGCGGCGACTCGGGCTCAGGCGGCGACTCGGGCTCGGGCGGCGACTCGGGCTCAGGCGGCGTTGGAACTGGCTCCGGTAGGGGCGCTTCGGCGGCGGAGCTCGTAGTCCCTCCCGTCCCTGAAGTGGCCGCACTGCAGCCCGCTAGCGACAGAGACAGGACCATTGCCACGGTCAGCGCCATGGCAGGTTGCCTGATGAGTGTGACGTTCATGGCGAAGGAGTTTATACCACCACGGAGCACAACATCAGGATACTACGTATTTCGTAGTATCAGTGCTCTGACGTGATGCAATGTTGACCGACTACCCGACCCACACGACGTCGTGGTGGTGCGCGCCATGGTGCCCACAGCGCGCGGGCGGCCGAGTTCCCCTGATCCGCCACGTTCGTGCCGTGCGCCGCGCCGGAGAAACCGCCGCGCATCCGGCACGGTGCGGCGGCGTTGAGCTGTTCGGAGGCGTCCCGAACCTACAGCGGCGCGGATCCGGGCGCGAGGTGGGCGTTGACCACGGTTTCGTCGAGCTCGACACCGAGACCGGGTCCACGCGGCACGACGAACCGCCCGCGGTCGATCAGCGGTTCGGGGCTGCGCACCAGGTCCCAGCGCCACGCGACCTGGTCACCGTGATACGGCAGTTCCATGCTGTTCAGGTTGCGCACCGCCGCACACACGTGCGCGCTGGCGACGAGGCCCAGCGGCGAGGTGATGTTGTGGGCCGCGAACGGCATGTAGTAGAGGTCGGCGAGATCGGCGATCCTCTTGGCTTCCGACATGCCTCCGGTGGCGGCGACATCCACGTGCAGCAGGTCGCATGCCTGCTGTTCGATCAGGTCGCGAAATCCGTCGCACCGGTAGCGCCACTCGCCGGTGCAGATCGGAATCGGCGTGCTGCGCGTGACCTTGGCCAGAGCGGCGGTGTTTTCCGGGGGTACCGGGTCTTCGAGAAACATGAGGCGAAACGGGGTCAGACGTTCGGCCAGCAGCAGCACGTCGCGCACCTGGTATATGCCGTGACAATCGATCGCCAGATCGACGCGGTCACCGGCCCCCTCGCGTGCCGCCGCCACCAGCGCCGTCATGCGCTCCAGTTCCGCCAGGCTCAGTCCGCGCGCCAGCAGGTCATGGCTCAATTCATCGGCGGAGTGGTCGATGTCGAACTTGAGGGCATCGAATCCTTCGGCGGCGGCCTCGCGCGCGCGTGCCGCCCAGCTTGCCGGCGTGTTCGCCATGGCGACGCCGCGTCCGACGTCCGCGTAGAGGCGAATTCGGTCGCGGTAGGCACCGCCGAGCAGCCGGTAAGCCGGTACGCCGAGGGCCTTGCCGGCAACATCCCAGAGCGCGGTTTCTACTCCGCCGATCGCCCCCACCAGCATGCCGCCGGCCGAATCTCCGGTGCTCGACGCCAGCATCCGCCGCTGCAGCGGCTCCACGTTGCGCGCATCCGCGCCGATCAACATTGGCGCCAGGCGACGCTCGATCAGGTCGCCGATGCCTGCTCCCGGGTGCGCTTCTCCGGTGCCGGTGATGCCGGTGTCGGTCTCCAGCCGCACGTAGTTCCACGTCTTGGTGCCCGCTACCGAAACCGTCTTCAGTGACGTAATGGTCATGAATCGTTTATATCCGAGCGCGCCTCGTGGCGCAATGTCCCTTGGTGTTTTTTGTGCTAACGGGGTCTTGACGTACTCGTGAGATGACGATAATGGTACGGAAATCTCGCATTCCCGGCAGCATCGTCGGCCGACGGGGTCTGCCGCGGCCGCACTTGACCCGAGGGAATGTGTGTTACATTATTTGGTTACCGGTGGCTACTGCGCGGTGCAATATGAGCGCGCGCGCAAGCAACCTGAACCTGACAGGAGGATGTCATGCCAAGATTCTCGATTCTTCGGACGAAGGAAGTCAAGGAGAAAGGAGTTTCGAAAAAGCTGGTCGAAAAGTACGAGAAGTATGTCCAGCGCGTTGTCAACGAGGGACCCGGGCAGTTGACGTTCGGCGAGTCCGAAGACATGACCCAGGCCAGAGAAGCCCTCAAGGCCGCGGCCGAAAACCTGGGCGTAGATCTGATCGCCCGTTGTCCGCGCGGCGTCAAAGACCGCCTGGTGCTGCGCCTGCGAAACGGCTGATTATCCACTACGGCCGCCCCTGAGGCGGTCCTAGCGGCGGCGGCCGACCAGACAGAGTGCCGAGCGCCCGGTGCACGCCGGGCGCCGGCCGTGGTCGTTCTCCCATCCCGATCCGCTCCACTTCCGCACGCCGCCAGCCCGGTGCGGTCGCCGATCTCCGGTCACATTTCACCATTTGTGTGAAGATTGGTTGCCGCGGTCACGACTCGATGCGTAAGCTGGTCCCGCGTATACACCGTTGCAGCGCCGTCAGGGGTGCGTGCACAACGATGACGGCTCCACCGGACACGCCGGGAGGTGTCTTGTGATATCAGTGGACAGGGTGACCAAAGTGTATCGCAGCGGCAGCACCGAGGTCGCGGCTCTGCGCGGTGTCAGTCTGCGGGTGGATGGTGGCGCGTTTCTGGCGATTGCCGGCCCCTCCGGTTCCGGCAAGACCACTCTGCTCAATCTGGTTGGCTGTCTGGACACGGCGACCAGCGGCGAGGTGGTGATCGGCGGAGAACGTGTATCGGACCTGAACCGCAAACAGCTTGCCCTGTTTCGCCGTCATCGTCTCGGCTTCATCTTTCAGTCGTTCAATCTCATCCCGGTACTCACCGCCTACGAGAACGTCTCGTTTGCGTTGTCGCTGGTCACCCGCGACCCGAAGCAGGTGCGCGACCGCACCCTGGCGATGCTCGACGACGTCGGGTTGAGCGACATGGCCGACCGTCGCCCGGGCGAGCTGTCGGGCGGTCAACAGCAACGGGTGGCGATCGCACGCGCGCTGGTGAAGGACCCGGACATCGTGCTGGCCGACGAACCCACCGCGAACGTGGACTCCGAGATCGGCGAGGGGTTGCTGGACCTGATGCGCACGCTCAATCGCCGCCGCTCCACCACCTTCCTGTTCTCCACCCACGATGCCATGGTCATGGACTACGCGCAGCGGTTGGTACGGTTGCAGGACGGCCGGATTGTCCGCGACGAGACGCGCACCGGCGAGGGCCGTGCGCCGGCTACCGCGGACGCCGCCCGGTAGGATCGGCGATGGCTTCCCTTTCGTCGAACGCGGTGACAGCCGCCCCGGCGTCCCCGGCGATGTCGTCGCCGGGGCGTGGTGACGCGAAGTTCCTGCTCCGGCTGGCGTGGCGGAATCTGAGCCGGCACCGGCGCCGCACCGTGATTACCACGATAGCCCTGGCGTTCAGCGTTGCCGTGCTGATTTTCATGGACTCCATGTTGGGGGGCATCGACCAGGAGTCTCAGCGCAATCTTGTCTGGTATGAGACCGGCTCCGGCAAGGTGGTGACGAGCGCCCAGTTGGAGGACTTGGACCGGGTGGCGCTGAAGCACGAGCTGGCCGACTATGTGCCGATCACGAACGCACTGACCGAGCGCGGCATCGCCAACACCCCGCGCATCAGCTTTGTCGGCGAGTTGTTCTTCGGCGAGGGGTCATTGCCGATTCGGTTTGTCGGCATCGATCCGGATACGGACGAGGAGGTGTTCCGGCTGCGCGACGCTCTGTTGCCGGGCAGCTCATACGTGGAAGCGGGTATGCCGGGGCTCATTCTGGGCTCCTGGACGACCGACGACCTGGGATTGTCGGTCGGCGATTTCGTCGAGGTTCGGACCCGCACCCGGCATGGAGCGATGCAGGTGTTGGAGCTGGAGCTGGTGGGTATCCTGCTCAGTGCCAATCCGACCATCAATCGAGGGGTGGGCTACCTGCCGCTCGACATCGCCCAATACGACCTCGAGATGGACGGGGTAACGGAGATTGCGCTCGGCGCGTTGCCTTCCGTGCTCGGGCGCCCGATAGCCGTTCCCGGCGGCGCCTTCCTGAGCCGCGAGATCGAGCGTTTGAATGCGCAGCTTGGAGCACGGTTTGCAGACGTCGCCGTGGTCGGGTGGCCACAGATCGCGCGTGACTACCTGGCGTTGATGGAGTCCAAGAGTTCGAGCAACGCCATGCTGCTGTTTCTCATATTTCTGATCGCCGCCGTGGGTATTTCAAACACCATGTTGATCGCGGTGTACGAGAGAATCCGTGAGTTCGGCATGATGCGCGCCCTTGGCATGGACGACGCGGCGGTCCGGGCGACGATGGTGTTCGAGGCGGGCATTATCGGACTGCTCGGGTCATTGGCGGGTCTCGTCCTCGGTGCAGCCGCGACGTTCTGGCTGGTCAATTGGGGAATCGACGTGAGCGGACTATACGGCGACGTGAGTATCGGCTACCGCGTCACCGGGGAGTTCCGCGGCGCCTGGAATCCCGGCACCATGGCGACCGCGGTTGTGTTTGGGGTGCTTGCGAGCATGGCCATCGCCCTGGTGCCGGCGCGCCGCGCGCTGCGTCTCGACGTGGTGCAGAGCCTGCGTCATGAATGACGAACGCGTCATGAATGACGAACGCGTCATGAATGACGGAGTGCGTCATGAGCGACCGTTCGCACTACGAGTGAGTGAACGAGCCGACGCGGGTACACTGATGCTGGTAGACCGATGAATCTGTGGAGAATCGCGTTGCGCAACGTCGCGCGCAACAAGCGCCGCTCGCTGCTTTCCGGCACCGCCATCGCGGTGGCGACCCTGGCCGTGGTGCTGCTGTTCTCGATGATCGCCGGCATGCTCGGCGACACCGTGTCGATTGCGTTGACGTATGACACCGGTCACGTTCAGGTACGCCATCCGGAGTTCGGACGCTACGAGCATCTCAGCCCCGTGCACCTGGCGGTGGCCAACGCGGCGGAAGTGCAGGCGCGGCTCGAACAGCTGCCGGCAGTGGCCGCCGTGCTGCCGCGGGTGCGGTTCGGCGGGGCCGTCTACCGGGAAGACCAGAACCACGCCGTGTACGGCATCGGCGTCGACTTCGACCGGGAGATCGCGACCGCGGCCCGACGCCTGCCTCATCTCGCGCCGGCCGCCGGCACCGCCGCCCCCGGCCTGGAGGATTTCGCGCGCGTGTGGCGGCTGGATCTGTTCGGCGGTGCGCTGCCCGACCCGGCGGCGCGCGAACTGGTGATGTCGAAGACCCTCGCCGACGAACTGGGCGTTGCAGTCGGCGACAAGCTGACGATTCTGACCCGCACCGCGGTTATGAGCACGCAGGCGTGGACCTTCCGCGTCAGCGGACTGGTGGGATTCCCGGTCGGTGGATTGAGCCGGGTGGTGCTGTTGCCGATCGGCGTGGCGCAAACCTTTCTGCAGCTCGACGCCAGCGGTGCGGTCACCGACCTGCTGCTGTACACCGAGCACGACGACCAGGTGCCGGCCTTGGCAGAAGCCGTGCGGGATGCGGTGGGCGACCGGCTCGAGGTGCGGTCGTGGACCGAGGAAAACGCCATGTACCGGTTGTTCCAGCTTGCGACGCGCATCTACGACATCATCGCGCTGGTGTTTTTCCTGCTGGCCACCACGGTGATCGTCAATACGACGATGATGGTGGTGTACGAGCGGATGCGCGAAATCGGCACCATTGCCGCGCTCGGGATGACCGGTGCGCAGATTACGCGCCTGTTCTTCCTGGAGGCACTGTTCATCGGCGTGGCGGCCGCGCTGGTAGGAGTGGGGCTGGGTATAGCGCTGGTAGTGCCGCTGTCGCAGGTCGGGATCGACTACACCGAGGCGATGGAGGGCGTGGAGTTGAACATGTCCAATATCATCTACCCGCAACTCAATCTGCGTTCCACCGTGCTGGTGCTGTGCTACTCGATTGCGGTGACCGCAGCAGCCTCGTTCTGGCCTACCCGCCGGGCCGCCAGGCTGCACCCGGTGACCGCCCTGCGCGCCACCTGACCATGTTTCGCACGATGCTTCGCACCAGGAGGAATCACCAATGAGTCTGCACGGTCGCTCCGCAACAGGGAAGACGACGAATGTCACGACGAACATCGATGTACGGTCATCGCCCGCCGGCCGGCTGTCTCCGACCAGTGGCCTTATTCATTGGTGGTTGGTTCATTGGTGGTTGGTTCATTGGCGGTTGGTTCATTGGCGGTTGGTTCATTGGCGGTTGGTTCATTGGCGGATGCCACGGACGCGCCGGCGCCG